>DAOVNY010000182.1 GCA_030630005.1 Bacteroidales bacterium
AAGGATTTTTATTAGTGTAATGTAATGAGTGCATTAGACAGAAAATCGTTCATCTATTTTGGTGATATAAAATTAGTGTTAATAAGTGAAATTAGTGTCCAAATGGAATCCGCTTGCGGATTTATAGTTTTATAAAAACTTCTAATAATTTTGAATGTTTCAAAGGGAAAATATTGATATCGTTAATTTCATTTGGAATTAGAAGTACATCTCCTAAATTTAAATTAATATTTCCATCAGGGTATTCAATTTTTATTTCCCCTTCGGCACAAATATATATCACAAAAGAATCTAATTCGGAATAATCTTTTTTTATTCCTCTGTCAAATTCGAGCACATTTGTCGAAAAATATTCACTATCAACCGCTGTTGCAGTTTCATTTATCTTTTGTCGATATTGAGTTTTATAATTTTCTTGAACTTCAAAATCCAGAGCATCCAATGCTAAATCAGTATGCAGCTCTCTCGAATTTCCTTTATCATCGACTCTGTCCCAGTCGTAAATTCTGTAAGTAGTATCGGAAGTTTGCTGAATTTCGGCGAGCAAAATCCCGGGACCTAAAGCATGAACACGTCCGGAAGGCATATAAAAAACATCTCCTGTTTTTACTTTTTCAAAATTTAAAATTTCTTTTAAAGTTTTATTTTTCAGATGTTGAAGATAAACATCCTTATTTACCTTTTTGCTGAAACCGCTTATCAATTCTGCATTTTCTCCGGCATTTAAAATATACCACATCTCTGTTTTCCCGGAATCTAAACCGCGTTTTTTAGCAAGATTATCATCGGGATGAACCTGAATGGAAAGCCAGTCGTTTGCATCAATAAATTTTAAAAGTATCGGAAATTCATCACCGAATTTTTCAAATACTTTTTCTCCGACAAGGTCGCCCATATAAACTTCGACAAGCTCATTCAATTCGTTTCCGGCAAGAAAACCATTTTCTACAGGAGTTTGATTTCCTTTCACTCCCGAAAGAACCCACACTTCGCCGCAATTTGGCAGAGGTGAGAAATCTTTTTTTAAGACAGTTTTAATTTTATTCCCACCCCATATCTTATTTTTATAAATGGGTTTGAATTTTAATGGATATAACTTGTTCATATTTTTAGTAATTTTGAAAGAACAAATTTATAAAATAATTATGAAGCGAATATGTGTATTTTGCGGATCGAGTATGGGAAGCAAAGAAATTTATAAAATCAAGGCAAAAGAACTTGGCAAATCTTTTCTTAAGAACGGACTAACATTGATTTATGGTGGAGCAAACGTAGGCTTAATGAAAATTCTTGCCGACACAGTTCTTCGGGAAAGGGGAGAGGTGATTGGTGTTATGCCACGCAGTCTGGTCGAAAGAGAAGTTGCACATCTTGGGCTTAGCAAAATGCACATTACCGAATCTATGCAGGAACGAAAAGTTATGATGGCAGAAATGTCGGATGCTTTTATTGCAATGCCGGGGGGTCTGGGAACTTTGGATGAGTTAGCCGAAATGTTGACTTATAATCAACTTAGGATTCATGATAAACCAATTGGCTTGTTAAATGTTGATGGCTATTTTGATCATCTGCTGAAATTTCTGGATCATGCTGTTGAGGAACAATATGTAAGAAAAGAGCACAGAAAAAATATTATTGTTGATGATAATATAGATGCTCTAATTGAAAAACTTAATAACTATAAACCTGTTTTGATGGATAAATGGATTTATGAAATTAAGGAGGAAAGTCATTAAATTATTGTAATTAATTGTAATTGATAGTAATTTATTGTAATTAGAGTTCATAAAGTCCGAAAGTTAAAATAAATTAAAAAAATCAAATTATGAAGGAAGCGGATTTTTGGAGAAAATCGGAAAACAATAAAACTATTTGTAATCTTTGTCCTCATAATTGTATTATTTCAGAGGGGAAAAGAGGTAATTGCAGGGTTAGGAAAAATATAAATGGTGAACTATTTGCAGAGACTTACGGACAGATATGCTCGGCTGGTTTCGACCCAATAGAGAAAAAACCTTTGTATCATTTTTTTCCCGGAAGCATAATTTTTTCTGTTGGAAGTATCGGTTGTAATCTGCATTGTAAATTTTGCCAGAACTGGGAAATTTCTCAGTCATCGCCGGATGAATTTCCGTATCTGAAAAGTGTTTCTCCACAGAAAATTGTTAAATCGGCATTAAAGAAAAATGAGAATATCGGTATTGCATACACATACAACGAACCAACCGTCTGGTACGAATATATGCTTGACATTGCAAAGCTTGCAAAAAAGGAAAATCTAAAAAATGTAATGGTAACAAATGGTTTTATAAATCAGGAACCTTTGGAAAAATTAATGGAATATATGGATGCTTTTAGTGTTGATTTAAAAGCTTTCACTGAAGATTTTTATAAAAATATGAGTTCTGCTAAACTCCATCCTGTTAAAGAAACTCTAAAAACTTTACACAAAAACAATAAACATTTCGAGATAACAAATTTGCTTATTACTGATGAAAATGATGATGAAAAAGTTTTTGAGGAAATGGTAAAATGGATTGCTTCAGAACTTGGAAACAACACGGTTTTACATATTTCAAGATATTATCCGACTTATAAATTAACTAACAAACCCACATCCGTAAAAACCCTTTTAAACTTTTATGAGATTGCAAAAGAACATCTTAATTATGTTTATCTCGGAAATGTTTCAACCGAAAAGGGTCAAAACACCTATTGCCCGAAATGTGGTGAATTACTGATCCATCGAAGCAGATATTTTACACAAGTAGAAGGAATTGAAACCGGAAAATGTAAAAAATGCGGGCATCGGGTTTTGGTGGGGGATAGTTGTTAATTTTTAATTACTCATTATTTTGATTAAGAAATTTGGAAATTAAAAATAATGTATTAACTTTGTAATTACATTTTAAAAGTATAGTAATGGAATTATCAATAATAAAAATCGGAAACTCAAAAGGGTTTAGACTCAGTAAAACATTGATTGATAAATATAATATCAAAGACAAGGTTGAACTTATCCTTGAAAAAGGCTATTTTATTTTAAAGCCAATTTCAAGACCAAGGAAAGGTTGGAATATTGCATTTAAAGAAATGAATGAAAATGGAGATGATCAACTTCTCTTTAATGATGTTTTTGATGAAGAAAATTTAGAAGAATGGATTTAAATCAATATCAAATAGTTCTCGTCAATCTTGACCCAACAATAGGAAGTGAAATAAAAAAAACCAGACCTTGCGTTATTATTTCGCCTGATGAAATGAATAAGTATCTTCGAATTATTGTAGTTGCTCCAATGACAACAAAGTCGAGAAAATATCCAACCCGGATTGAAGTAAAACACGATAGAAAAATTGGTTGGATTGTAATTGATCAAATTAGAACAATCGAAAAACAACGAATTATAAAAATTTTGGGCAGATTATCAATGCCGGAAATTAATGAGATTAAATCAATAATAAGAGAGACATTTGTTGATTAAAAGAAAAGCTATGGATATCAGACCAATAAAATCAGAAAAAGATTACGAACAAGCTCTTGAAAGACTTGAAATAATTTTTGATGCATCACCAAAAACAAAAGAAGGTGATGAAGCAGAGATATTATCATTGCTCATTGAAAATTATGAAAATAAATATTATAATAATTTGTAATTGACGGAAAATATCCGTACATTTGCAAAATGATAAGTTTATTTCATAAAAGATATTAAAATGAGAACAGTAGAAAAAGCAAGATTCGATGCAAGGTTACCAAAAGAACAGAAGGAGTTTTTTGAATATGCAGCAAGACTTGGTGGATTCAGAACAGTAACAGACTTTGTTATTTCTTCTGCTCAAAAGCAAGCAAAAAAAATAATAGAAGAACACAATAAAATTCTATCAACAAAAAGAGATGAGGAAATATTTTTTAACGAACTTATTAATCCTGAAAAACCAAATAAAAAACTTAAAAGTGCAATGAGTAAGTATAATGAAATACTTGGTGCATAATGAATTTATCAATCTCTCCTTTATATCCTTTACATAATAAAAAAGATTTTTATTGTGGTAAGAAATTACTTGATGATTATATTCATACTCAGGCAAAACAAGATGTGAAAAAAATGTTGGCGGTATGTTTTGTTTTGAATGATGAAAGTAGAAATGTAAAAGGATATTATACTCTTTCAAATACTGGAATCTCCAGAGATATTTTACCGGTTGAATTATCAAATAAATTTCCTAAATCATATACAAATTTACCGGCAACACTTTTAGGAAGACTTGCTGTTGATAAATCTGTTATTGGAAATGGTTATGGAGAGTTTTTACTGATGGATGCAATTACGAGATGCATCGGAGTATCGAAAAGTGAAATTGGCTCCATGGCAATTATTGTTGACCCAATTGATAAACAAGCTATTCGATTCTATGAAAAATATGGATTTATTTTACTGCCGGATAGTGGTAAAATGTTTTTGGCAATGAAAACTGTATCAGAGTTATTTAATAATCTGTGATACAAAAAATATTAAATTTGCAACAAATGATAATAATTGGAATTACCGGAACACTTGGAGCAGGAAAAGGAACTATTGTTGATTACCTTGTCAATAAGAAAGGTTTCGGGTATTATTCGGTAAGGGCTTTTTTAATTAAGGAAATCGAAAGTCGGGGCTTGCCGGTTAATCGCGATACAATGACTTCGGTGGCTAATGACCTGAGAGCAAAAAATTCTCCTTCTTTTGTTACCGATAAATTATATGAGCAGGCAATTAAAGATAAAAAAAATTGCATTATCGAAAG
>DAOVNY010000121.1 GCA_030630005.1 Bacteroidales bacterium
CCAATATAATTATAACTAAAGAATTTATTAAAAAATCGCTTATTGAAATTTCCTGACTCTCAGTTATTAAAAACTTCTGAAATAATTCCCATTTTGTGTTCATGTGTTTTTTGCTTTAATTGTTATTTAAGTTTGCAAAAATAATTTTATTTATTCTTATACCAAAAGTTTTTTGTTTATTCGCTCAAATTCTGGCTTGAAATAACTAAAATTATTGTTTATTGTCAAATTGTTGCAATGATAGCAAATATTACAATATTCGTAACTAATCAGTGCCTAAAGTTTGGAGTGCCTAAAATGCCTAAAGTTTTAACTTCTTTCCAATTGAAGTAATAATAGTAAGGATTTTATTCACTTCGTTCAAAATTAATAATGCTGATTGCGAATTATGTATCCTAATTTCTAATCGTTTACTAAATTCTTTATTAGTCATTTTTTATAACTTTAGGCACTTCAAATACCGGGCTTTGCCCGAGCATCCACGAAGCTTTGCTTCGGGACTTTAGGCACTTTAAGTACTTATTTTTAATAAAAAATATCAGCTACATTTTCCTCACGTCCTTTTATTTTAATGTTATTTAAAACTGCTTCCGAAGCTTTTTCTATCAAATGTTGGGTTGTATTTCCGTTAAGTTTACAATCATATAAAATGATTTTTGCCGGTCCAAATTCCGGTTTTTTCTGAAGTGCAACAATACCGTAATTACAATTTAATATTTCCGAATTATTTACCCTGGCTATAGATTTGTCTTTTGATGCAACCCCAATATTTGAGTTTATTATTTTTGTATTAATGACTGTAATATTCGAAGCTTCACCCACACTTATACCTTTGTCTTTTGCATTTGAAATAAAACATTTTTCAATAAGGATTTTACTTCCCGAAAAATCTATTGCATCATTACCAATAGAATCAAAAGTTGTTTCAAAAACTTTTCCGGTACAAAAATCCGAATCAAAAGCATCGGCAAAAATATTTTTAAACAAACAACCGCTAACTTCAAATTCCGAGCGGATTGTATTTAAAGCATCCTCACAATAATTTTCAATAAATTGTGAATTGATGATTTTTACATCCGACTCATAAAAATTAACAGCTCCGGTAAGAGTCCAACCTTCATAATCAAGTGTGTTGAGACCCTTAAAGATTGCATTTTTAATTACTGATTTTTTCCATGCTTTTAAAACAGTAAATCCCATTGCAGAAGAATCCGACGAATGGATTATTACCGGATGATCTTTTGTACCGTTAAAATAAACAGGAGAAAACGAAATAAATCCTGCACCGTTTATCAGGTCAATTTCCACATCTTTTTCAAAACTCACTGAATATCCTTTTGGGATGATAATAAATTTATCTGAAGTATATTTCCCTGTTTTGAATATCACTTTTTTCCCGTTAAGGACATCGTAAATATTACTTTCGGGAAAGGTGTTTTTCGCTAACAACTCAAGTCGCGGAGTTGTTATTCCCGGTGCATGCCATGGGAAAATTGGAGAAACATAAGTCTTAAATTTATCTTTAATAATAAAATAAAGAAAGGCAGCATTTGTGTCGGAGGTCACAATTGCTGAATTTGTTGTGCCTTCATTTTTGTTGAAAGAATTGATTACAGGTTCTGGATGGAAAAAATTCGTGATACTTTTTTCATTTCGTCCTGTCCCAAGCAAAACAATATCAAGGGCATTATAATTAAAAACCTTTATTACGCTTGAGTCAGCCGATATTTTTTCGGTAAATGCTTTAACATATATTGCCGGGTATTCATCTTTTACCAATGTGTCGGAAGGAACAAATTTTTTCCACTTTGAGCGGGTCTTATTTACATAATCCGGATTTTTTCCTACAAAGTCTTTATATTCATCCAAAGTCTCTCTGATGCCTTGTGCATTGTCAAACAAAAAAGAATAATCAAATTTATAACTTTCGAATTCGGTGCTGATCATTTTCTCGTATTTTTTGATATCAGGCAAATACTTTTCATGGAAAGAACGGATAAAATCTTCATTCGAAAATTTCTCCAAATAAAAAATATATTTATTTACAAAAGCTGTATCACAATACAAATTATTACGAATTATAGAAGTTTTATCATAATTATCAAATTTGGAAAACCCATAAATTGGAATATCAATAAACTCGTAAACTCCCTTATGAATATATCCATCGAAAGCTATTGGTTCGAGTTTACAAATTACAGGATTAAAATATTGCCTTTGATTGTGCCAGATCATTCCATGATAATATTTTGCAACATCTATTAATGCAAAAAACCTTGCAACTGCATCCAAGTCAAAAATTTCGGAGGCTGTAAGTAAGCGGTTTTTATATCCCCAGTACAGGTTTTGTCCTGACAAAAACTGATTATAAAGAACTGGATTACTCACAGTACGATTTCCTTTGAAAGGCTTAACACACGATGCCTCAAAACCTGGCGTTTTGTAATTTGCATCATCTTTGATATTAAGTTTTTGTTTATACCAGAATTCTTCTTCAGATAATTTTAATATAGGACCCTCACGTCTATTTCGTGATTCAACAAGTTGTTTTACAAAATGTTCTTCAAAAGCATAAATACCCAGACTGCGGTTATTTAATATCACAGGAACAAATCCATATCGCGGACTCAAAACATCAACATAATCAAACAGTTTCTGGGCTAACCATCCTAAAAGAAATCCTCTGGAAAGTGGAGTTTGAACAGAAAATTCTCTCATGCCTTTCCATGTATATTTTTTCTTTAATTTTATTCTAAACGACCATTTTTTCCCTTCAAGATGATCTAACCAATCGCCTTTAAGCCTAAGCTTTGCCCTCATCATTGTATCGCCCCAAAAAACTATTCCATTAACCCAGTCATTATCCTGAGTTTCGAGAATTCCTTTTTGAAATGCTTCCAATCGTTTATTATAGAGTTTCACCATTTCGGTAGTATCAATAAATATCCTTAACGGTTCTTCATTTTCAAATACCGGATATTTTTTACTTGATAATCTTTTTATTTTAAAATCATCAAAATATACAGGAACGGTGTCAGGGTTCCAGCAGTAGAATTTGAATTTTGTATTGTTAAGAGGAGGAGGAATAAAAACTTCAAGTTTTAAAAGCTCCCAGCCGTTTTCATCAACTGTTACAGGCATTTTACTTACCCGATAATATTTTGATACATCATCAGAGGCAGCGACCAAAATCCCATGATCTCCCTGCGTTTTTCTCCACACAGTGATTTGGTAATAATCATCAGTTTTTGCGTGATCAACATGATACGAAAATCCGTATTGACTTTTCTTTGATAATTTTATTGAATAATCTCCGGAGCGTGAAGATTCTTTAGTACGTGCTTTGATATGCGAAAACTCAATTCCGGGAATTGATGAATTGATCTTTTTTCCGTTTTTTGATATTGTCTCAAGATCGCACATAAGCTCACCGGAATATTCAATTTTATCACCATTCAAGCAACTTTGAAGAAACAAAAAAACTATTAATCCGAAAAAAAGAAATAATTTACTAATTGTTTTCCCTGAAAGGAAAAATGAAATTATCGAAGATTTTAATATTTGATAGAGACCCATTGTAAACACTATTTAGTGGGCAAAAGTACGATATTAATTTCAAAAAAATAAAACTAATTTTTGAGCCCGATTAATTCATAAACTTAAAAGACAGAATCCTGAATTAATCTGACGACTAACCTGAATTATTTAAGTGCTTTATAAAAAACGTATGAATAATTCAGGTTAGATGTGCAACTTTGTTATTTCAATAATGTTGAAAATATCATAAAAGATTCAATTAGAAAAATTTATGTCGAATCAAATTTATATTATGAAGATCCCGAAGCAGCAGCAAAGGTAGTCTGTAATTTTACACGTGGAACAGAACAAATATCTTGGAAAGCAAGATATATTTTAAACAGTATCGCACCAAATAAATGGGGAAATATCATTTTTGCATTTAATGTTCCTAAAAATCTTAAAAAAGATGATAAAATAAAGATATTCATAAAAAATACAAGTAAATCAACAATTTACATTGATGGTTTTACTATTTATATGCAATGATAATTTCTTTGTACACAATCAATACTTGAATTTCGAATATCTTTAACTTGAAAAGAAATTGTTGTACTTTTACAAATAACTTTTGATAGAAAGAATCAATCAGTAAATCGAAATTAATTATACAAAATTCATGACCCCTTCAAAAGAATATTTCATACACAAAACAGCTGTTGTTGATGAGGGCTGCACCATTGGAAAGAATAGCAAAATATGGCATTTCTCACATATCATGTCAAATTGTATTTTAGGTGAAAAATGCAATATAGGACAAAATGTTGTTGTCTTTCCTGATGTTAAACTCGGTAAAAATGTTAAAGTTCAAAATAATGTTTCGATTTACACAGGAGTAATTTGCGAAGATGATGTTTTTCTCGGACCTTCAATGGTTTTTACAAATGTGACCAATCCACGCAGTGGAGTAAACAGAAGAGGACAATACGAAAAAACTGTTGTCAAAAAAGGAGCTACCATTGGTGCCAACGCAACCATAGTTTGCGGACATAATATTGGTAAATATGCATTTATCGGAGCCGGAGCCGTGGTAACCAAAGAAGTTCTGCCTTACGCACTTGTTGTTGGTAATCCTGCAAAACACATTGGTTGGATGAGTGAATACGGTCATCGTTTACATTTTAATGATGATGGTATTGCTGAATGTCCTGAAAGCAAAGAGAAATATAAACTTGAAAACACTAAGGTTTTCAAAAGATAATATTCATTTTTTTTATTAATTTTACTCGAAGAATAATTCAAATATTTAGCAAATGAAAATATTAGTTACCGGAGGGACAGGATACATCGGATCACACACAACTGTTGAGCTACAAAATAGTGGTCATGAAGTAATAATTGTTGACAATCTCTCAAACTCAAATATTAATGTTTTAGATTCTATCGAAAAAATAACGGGAATAAAACCGGAGTTTGAGCAGTTTGACTTGATTGACACAGAAAAAACAATGGACTTTTTTAAACGGCATAATGATATTCAGGGAATCATTCATTTTGCAGCATTTAAGGCAGTTGGAGAATCTGTTGACAATCCTTTAATGTATTACCGGAATAATCTTTTTTCGCTTGTAAATATTTTACAAGGAATGAAAGATAACAATATCGAAAATTTTGTTTTTTCTTCATCCTGTACAGTTTACGGTCAGCCGGCAGAACTACCTGTTACCGAAAATGCACCTATTCAAAAAGCTGAATCTCCTTACGGAAACACCAAACAAATTTCCGAAGAAATAATTTATGATACCGTCAAAGTATCAAAAATTAAAGGAATGGCTTTAAGATATTTTAATCCGATCGGATCTCACGAAAGTGCAATAATCGGAGAACTTCCACTTGGCATTCCAAATAATTTAATGCCATTTATTACTCAAACTGCCATTGGGATAAGGGAGCAACTTAGAGTTTTTGGAGATGATTATCCCACTCCTGACGGAACTGCAATTCGTGATTATATTCATGTTGTCGATCTTGCCAAAGCTCATGTTATAGCTGTTGAACGTATGATTAACAAAAAAATGAAAAAAGATTTTGAGATGTTCAATCTCGGAACAGGAAACGGATATTCAGTTCTTGAAGTAATAAAATCATTTGAAAAAGTTACAGGAAAAAAACTTAATTATAAAATTGTTGACCGCAGACCCGGAGATATCACACAAGTTTGGTCCGACACTAAATTTGCAAATAAAGAACTGGGTTGGAAAGCAGAAAAAGATATTGATGAAATGACTCTTTCTGCATGGAATTGGGAACTGGTATTAAAAGAAAAAAAATAAACAGATGAAGAAAATACTTATCACCGGAGGAGCAGGATTTATCGGATCGCATCTGATTCGTTTATTTGTAAAAAAATATCCTGATTATAAAATCATTAATCTTGACAAACTCACTTATGCCGGAAATCTTGCAAATTTGAAAGACATCGAAAATGAACCTAATTACGAATTTGTAAAAGGCGATATTGTTGATGAAAAATTTATTCAGAAATTATTTGTTGATTATAAATTTGATGGAGTAATTCATCTTGCCGCTGAATCTCATGTTGACCGGTCAATTTCAAATCCTACCGAATTTATTTATACAAATATTATAGGAACAGTAAATTTATTGAATGCAGCAAAACATATCTGGCAAGATAATTACGAAGGCAAACTTTTTTATCATGTTTCCACAGATGAGGTTTACGGTTCTCTTGGCGATGAAGGATTTTTTGTAGAAACCACTGCCTACGATCCACACAGCCCATATTCGGCATCCAAAGCCAGCTCCGACCATCTTGTTAGAGCTTATCACGATACTTTCGGGTTACCGATTATAATTTCAAATTGCTCGAATAATTATGGCGGGTATCAGTTTCCCGAAAAACTTATCCCTTTATTTATCAATAATATCCAAAATAACAAACCACTTCCTGTTTATGGGAAAGGCGAAAATGTGCGAGATTGGCTTTACGTTGAAGATCATGCCAAAGCAATTGATGTAATTTATCATAATGGCAAAAACGGTGATACTTATAATATTGGTGGCAACAATGAGTGGAAAAATATTGATCTGATAAAAGTTCTTTGCAAAACAGTTGACAAACTAATCGGCAGAGAAGAAGGAACATCCGAAAAGTTAATTACTTACGTAAAAGACCGTGCCGGTCACGATCTCAGGTATGCCATTGATTCTTCTAAACTACAAAAAGAGCTTGGGTGGAAACCCTCACTTCAGTTTGAAGAAGGAATTGAAAAAACCGTGGCATGGTATCTCAATAACGAAGAATGGTTGAAAAATGTTACTTCAGGTGATTATCTTAAATATTATGAAGAACAGTATGATAAAAGGTAGTTGTTATGGCAGATGTATTATTTGATTTGATTAACAAACGGGTTAACCCGTTTGTTAAAATAACAGCTTTTTAGTTTAAAACCGATGGGTTAACCCGTCGGTTTTTTTGTTTTTACTTCACAATTTTAAAAACTATTTCCGCACCGGTGGATTTATCAATAATTTTTAAAAAATAAATTCCCGAATTCAAATCAAGAGTATTTATTTTAAAATTTTTATCCTTGATTGTAAAATTTGTTTCTAAAGATTTTCCAACCGGATTTGTTAATGAATATTCAATATTTTTAATATTTATTGATGAAGAAAAACTTATAACACAAAAATCCGAAACCG
>DAOVNY010000062.1 GCA_030630005.1 Bacteroidales bacterium
CCGTCAACATTATATTTTTGTTTCATTTCCATCGCCTTTTCAGGACCGGTAATATCACCATTTCCAATGATGGGGATTTTCATTCGGGGGTTGTTTTTAACTTCGCCTATAAGAGTCCAATCGGATTTATCTTTGTAGGAGTGTGTACGGGTTCTGCCATGAATTGTAAGTGCTTGTATTCCCACATCTTGCAGGCGTTCGACAATTTCCACAATTTCTTTATGATCTTTATCATAACCCAAACGGGTTTTAACGGTAACAGGAAGTTTTGTAGATTTTACAACTTCGGCAGTCATTTTTACCATTTTAGGAATATCATTTAAAATCCCTGCACCTGCACCTTTTGACACAACTTTTCTTACAGAGCAACCAAAATTTATATCTATCAGATCGGGATTTGAACGTTCGGCATATTTTGTAGCTTCTATCATCGATTCGATATTATGCCCGAAGATTTGAATTCCTATTGGTCGTTCTTCTTCAATAAAATCAAGCTTTTTAACACTTTTAAAAGCATCTCTTATCAAACCTTCAGAAGAAATAAATTCGGTGTACATAATATCAGCACCAAACTTTTTACAAAGAAACCTGAAAGGAGGATCGCTAACATCTTCCATTGGAGCCAGCAATACAGGATAATCTTTAATTTCTATTTTACCTATTTTAAACATTTGTACAAGAAGTATAAATAAATCACAAAATTATTAATTTTACCGTTTCCTAAAATAAAATTTTAAAATGAATAATTTTCCTCCATATTTAAAGATATTAAGTTTTTTACTGATAATTTTAGTATCCATGTTATTTACTTTTTTACTGGGATTAATTATCGCAATCCCTTTTTTCGGAACTGATGTTATTACACAATTACCGGAGATGACAGATATTTCCAATTCCGATTCACTCGGGTTATCAAAGTATTTTCAGATAGTTAATCAGATCGGATTATTTATTATTCCTTCTTTAATTTTTGCATTCCTGGTAAACAGAAATATTTTAAAATATCTTAAAATAGATATTAAACCATTAAATTTTTCGATGCTTGCCGGATTTTTTATGATCTTACTGGCGATGCCTTTAGTAAGTTATCTTGCCGAGATAAATGAAATGCTCAATTTACCCGAATCTCTTTCAGGACTGGAAAACTGGATGAGAGAATCGGAAGCCAAGGCAATGGAATTCACTAAAGTATTTTTAGATGTAAGTACTGTTTCGGGACTTAGTGTTAATCTATTAATGATTGCAATAATTCCTGCTTTAGGCGAAGAATTTATGTTTAGGGGAATATTTTTACGTTTGTTTAAGGAATGGACAAAAAATGTTCATCTTGCGGTAATAATTTCAGCCGTTTTATTTAGTGCTTTGCATATGCAATTTTACGGATTTTTACCAAGACTGATGTTAGGTATAATTCTCGGATATTTATTTGTATGGTCGGGAAGTATATGGGTTCCGGTTTTTGTACATTTTACAAACAATGCCGCTGCTGTTATTGCGTCTTATTTGGCTAACATAGGTATTATTGAAGCTGATTTGGAATCGTTAGGAAGTACCGATAATATTAATTATTTATTCGGAAGTATTATTATTGTTTTCTTTTTGATTATCATGATTTATAAGAAAGAAAATGCCAATACAAATACAATAACGTAAAACAAAAAAGGGAACATCTATACAGATATTCCCTTTGTTTTATTGTAACTATGAAAGATGTTTACTTTCTAACAACTTTCTTTCTAGTGGAATAATTTATTTTAAAAGCTCCTACCTTTCTCAATTCCTGCTTAACATCAGAAACTACACCCATTTTTGTATCACTATCTACTTTTAATGAAGTAACTAAAAAAGGTCTGTCAGCTTCATCTCTCGCTTCTCTTTCTTTAGCAATAAATTCCCGAATATTGCCAACATTAGCAAAAGCATCATCAAGTTGAATACGTGATTCAGTACCAAGCTTTTCTTCTCTTGGTTGTCCAATATAAATATAACTTACCAGAGATTTCTTTTCTAACTTTTGAACATTTTCAGCAATGGGAGCAGTAACATTTACAATCATTTCTGTTTCCCTCATCACAGTAGTAACCATAAAAAAGAAAAGTAGCATAAAAATAATATCCGGCATAGATGATGTGCTAATTTCAGGAGTTTCCTTCGATAATCCTTTTTTAAATCTTGACATATTAATTTCCTCCTATATTTACAGGTTCAGCTTCAGACACACGAACAGGTAAAGCTTTTTCAATAGCATTTATTTGTTCTTCATCAATAAGATCAGAATATTTTTTCCCGAAGTGTTCCATCGAAAGTTTATTCCTTAATTCTTTGAAAGCAGATGCAAGTTCATCTTGAACTTTAATATACATTTCATAAGAAGTACCACGGGCATTTTTTAAAGAAATAATTCCTTTTGAAGTTGGTACTTTTCCAAGTAAAGGAACATCTCTTGATGTAACTTCGGGATAATTCGGATCATTCGGATGAATTGACATAAATTCAATTACATCATTTTTTAGTGTTTTAATATCCCCGGGTTTTCGATTTACAAGTAAACGATCCTGACTACTGATAAGAACATTCATTATATTCCGTTTATTAATATCCGGAACTTCAATATCTTCAGGCAAAGGAGGAGGTAAAATCCTCATAATTCCTGTATCAACGTTCATTGTTGATGTCATCAGGAAAAAAATCAGCATCAAAAATGCAATATCCGCCATTGAGCTAGCATTTAATCCTGGAGTTTTTTTGCTTCTTGCCATATTACAATTTTTTATTTTCTATTAAAAGCAGATGAAATACTAGCATACAAAATAGCCAATATTGCTAATCCTGCTAAAATGTAAGCGGTAATTAATCCTGCACCTATCATTTGTGAAAGATTGCTTGAAATTTCTTGCTTTTCAAAAATATTTGAATCTATGTTATTAGAAGCAAGCATATATCCGACACCATATAAAACTGCAAAACCTACAAGAACTAATAGAAATCTTACTGCTGCTTTAGGGTTCTTAATAAAATGTATAATTGGAAAAACAAGTAATGAAACAATAGTTATTCCAAGCAAAATATAAGCCCAAACAAGTACAGTATCAGTCATTGATTCTCCGTTTATGTAAAACAAAACGTAAATAACCAATGATACGCCCAAAATTACGTATAATACGATTTGTAAAATTTTACTTAATTTTTCACTCATAACAATTACTTTTTAGCATTATATTTTGTTAAAATATCAATAAACGAAATTGTACTGTCTTCCATATCATTTACAATACCATCAACTTTTGTAACAATGTAGTTATAAAAAATCTGAAGAATAATTGCAACGATCAAACCAAATACAGTAGTAAGAAGTGCAACTTTCATACCTCCGGCAACAATAGTTGCTGAAATATCACCTGCTGCTTCAATGTTATCAAAGGCTACGATCATACCAATTACAGTACCCATGAAACCAAGCATTGGTGCAAGAGCAATAAATAATGCTATCCATGAAAGACCTTTTTCAAGACGTCCCATTAAAACACTTCCGTATGAAACAATGGATTTTTCTACAACCTCAAGTCCTTCATTAAATCTCTCTAATCCTTGATAGAAAATACTTGCAACAGGTCCTCTTGTGTTTTTACAAACTTCTTTTGCCTTATCAATTCCACCATTTTCTAAAACAGTTTCTACTTCATTAAGTAGTTTTTGATTATTAGTTGATGCAAGATTAAGATAAATAATTCTTTCGATACAAAGTGCCAAACCAAAAACAAGGCATAATAATACAATACCCATAAATTCCCAACCACCTGCAATAAATTGTTCTTTTATTACCTGTTGGAAACTTTTAGTTTCGTCTTCTGCTACAAGAGTTTCTTCTGTGGTAGCAGGTTCTTCGACCAATAATGAATCCGGTGCAGTTGCAGTAGTATCATCAATAGTCAACTCTGTTTCAATTGTAGCGTTGTCTTCATCCTGTGCTATTGCATAATTAGAAGTTACAAACGTTAGCATCAAAGCTATTGTTAAAAAAGCAATTAATTTTTTCATAGTTATTAGTTGTTGATTCGTAAAAAAAACTTAATTCTAAATGATTTATTGTTTATAAAAAATTTGATAATGAACGGCAAATATATACATTTCATTTAAAAATAACAGAATATTTAAAAATAATTTTAAATTCTAAATTTTTTAAAAAAATGTTGAATGTAAAATTATAAATGTAAAATGTAAAAAATTCTATCTGTTTTTAAATCACAAAACTTACTTGTTGGTTAATATTGCGGAGAGGAAGGGATTCGAACCCCCGGTACACTTTTGGCGTACACACGCTTTCCAAGCGTGCGCCTTCAACCACTCGGCCACCTCTCCAAATTTTTAAGGGGCAAAAGTATAAAAATCTAAATAAATTTGAATAATGAAATTGCATTATTTGTTGTGATTTCTGATACCTCTTTAATAGGTGCATTTTTTATCTCAGCAATTTTATTCGCAATGTAAGGAATATATGCACTTGTGTTTCGCTTTCCGCGAAAAGGAACCGGTGCCAAATATGGAGAATCGGTTTCGAGAAGAATATGCTTAAGATCAATCTCCTGAACAACTTTATCAAGTTCCGAATTTTTAAAAGTCAAAACTCCACCAATACCTAATTTAAAACCTAAATCTACAACTCGTTCGGCATCTTCAACACTTCCTGTAAAGCAATGAAAAACTCCGTTTAGCTCAGGAGAAATAACATCTTCCATAATTTCAAAAATTTCGCTAAAAGAATTTCTGGTGTGAATCACCACAGGGAGTTTGTGTTTTTTGGCAAGTTCGATTTGATATCTTAAAACATATTCCTGTTCCCTTTTGTAAGTTTTATCCCAGTACAAATCAATTCCAATTTCTCCAATTGCTATAAAATTTTTATCAGATAATTTATTTTCAATTATTTCGAGTTCTTCCTTATAATTTGACTCAACAGAAGTGGGATGCAATCCTATCATTGGAAAACAATTTTCAGGAAAAGCATTACAAACTTTCATCATCCCGTTAATTGAAGAGCTATCAATATTTGGGAGAAGCATGTATTTTACACCCTCACCAATAGCGTCAGCAATTACCTGTTTTCTGTCCTTATCAAATTGTTCTAAATATAAATGTGTATGTGTATCAGTAAAAATCATTAGGCAAAATTAGGATAATTTGTATTATTTTTGCTTTTATACTACTTCTTAACAATTTTGCAAAGCAAAAGCTGTTTAGAAATAGTAATGCGGTACAAAATAAAACTGGAAATTATGCAATTCCGTTCCGTACAAGTATAAACCGAAAACCGTTTTGAAAAAAATACTGATAATACGTTTTAGTTCGATTGGTGATATTGTGTTAACAACACCTGTAATCCGTTGTTTGAAAAAACAACTTAGGGATACAGAAATTCATTATCTCACTAAAGAAAAATTTTATCCGATAATCAAAAAAAATCCATACATCGACAAAATACACCTTTTAAAAGATGATCTGGATGCAATAATTTCTGAGCTAAAAGCTGAGAATTTTGACCATATTATTGATCTTCATAAAAATATCAGATCGCTTTTTGTGAAGAAAAAACTCCATAAACCTTCCTCTTCTTTTTGTAAGATTAATTTTTATAAATGGCTTATCGTAAATTTTAAGATCAATCGTTTACCTGATTTGCATATTGTTGACAGATATTTTGAATCAGTAAAAATTTTTAATATTATAAATGATGGCGAAGGTTTGGATTATTTTATTCCCGAAGACGAAAAAATAAATGTTAATGATCTGCCAAAAAATTTCCGTAACGAATATATCGGTTTTGTTATAGGTGGAAAACATGCAACTAAAATATTACCCGAAGAAAAAGTAATTTCTATCTGTAAAAAAATAAAGAAGCCTGTTATATTGCTTGGTGGTTCCGAAGACAAAAAAACAGGTGAAAATATTCAAAAACAAACAGGTGAGAATGTATATAACTCCTGCGGGAAATTTTCAATAAATCAATCAGCTTCATTAATAAAAAAAGCGGAAAAAATAATTACTAACGATACAGGTTTGATGCATATCGCCGCTGCTTTTAAAAAAGAAATAATCTCGGTTTGGGGTAATACAATTCCTGCATTTGGCATGTATCCCTATCTTCCCGAAAAGGAAAAAAACAAATCAAAAATAATAGAAGTTAAAAAGCTAAAGTGCCGCCCTTGCAGTAAAATTGGTTTTGACAAATGCCCTAAAAAGCATTTCGATTGTATGAATGAGATTGATGAGAGTGAGATTGTTGAGTTGATAAATTGAGGCTTTTGAAAAACAAATTGATAATTCGTATTTGCAAGTTGCGTACAAGACTATAAATAAAGGAACATAAGATATGAAACAAAGAAAGAAAAATAAACTAATCTATCTTATTTATCTTGCAATATTGCTTGAACCTACGCATAGAGCTTTTTAGCCTACTTTTTGTCCATTAAGCCGTAAATGATTAAATGCGTAAATGAAAGGTATCTGAAACCTCAAACAGCCAAAAGCTAACAGCCAATTAGAGGGTTTGCAAAAATCATTCTGATTGCAAACAATATTTCTCAATTTCTCTTTTAGCAGCAAGCATTCCAAGTTCGTAAGCACGTTTAAAATCTTCACATGCCGATTCTTTCATTCCTATATTTATCTTTGACAATCCTCTTATAGCATAAGAAAGTGCGAAATCGGGATTGCGTTTTATCGAAATATTAAGGTCATCAATTGCTTCACGGAATTGCTTGTTATTATATTTTGCAAAACCTCTGTATGTATAAGCTTCAGTTTGTGTAGGATTAAGATTAATTGATAAATTAAAATCATTTATTGCTTCTTTTATTGCTAATTGATGATATTTAGCAAAACCTCTTCTAAAGTAAATTGAAGATTTTTTTAAACCCATATCAACAACTTTATCAAAATCCTTAATTGCTTGTTTGTAGTTATCCAATTCAAACTCGGCATTTCCTTTATTTGCATAAGCTTGCGCGAAAGCTGGATTTAATTTAATTGCTTTATTAAAGTCTTTAATTGCTTTAACAGGATTGCCGATTTTTCTGTAAATATTTCCACGGTTATTAATTGCAACTGCAAATTGCGGTTTTAGCTCAATAGCTTTATTAATATCTTTAAAAGCAAGATTATATTTTTCGAGTTCAGAATATGCCAAAGCCCGATTACTGAAAGCATCAGCGTATTCGGAGTTTAATTCAATTGCTATATTAAAATCATTTATCGCTTCAGAAAATTTACCTGTCTTTCCATTTGCGTTTCCGCGATTGTTGTATGCCATAGCATTTTGGGGATCCAATTGAATTGCTTTGTTGAAATCCATAATTGCACCCTGACTATCTCCTGAATTTGCCTTTGCATTCCCTCTGTCGTTCCATGCATGGATGGTTTTTGGATATTGTTCAATTACATTTGTCCAAAGCGAAATACTGTTTTTCCAAACCTTTGTTCTTGAAAAAGTAGAACTTCCCAAAAACACAAAATATGCAAGCAAAACTATGTAAAGTGGAATTTTAAATATTTTTTTCTTTTCTGTGATTTTTATAAAGATACTTCCAATTATTAAAAATAATCCTATTGACGGGAGATAGGAATATCTGTCAGCCATATAATAATTCCCGAAAGGGACATTAAAAAGTTTTAAAACAAAAAAGATATTTATAATAAAGAATAAAATACCGAATGCTGTAATCCTTGAGCGTTTTATTGTCATTATCAATAATACTATCACAACAATCACGAAAAGTATAAATAAATAGTTTAAAAAAGGAATGTTTTGCCCCTCTTCGACAGGATAAGGATAAAATGCCGAAAGATTAACCGGAACTATAAGTTTGAAAATATATTGAGAAAAAGCCTGTGAAGAAAATATTATCCTTTCGAAAAAAGAATATGTGTTTTTACCCATTTCTGTCCAGAAAGAATGTTGAGCCAAGTTGGCAATAATCCCGAAAAGAACTGAAATTGTCAGAAACGGAACTTTCTCAAGAATGACTTTTTTGCTTAATAAATTCCTTTTAAATAAAAGATCCATTGCCAGCAATGTAATTGGCAGAGTGATTGCTTGTGCTTTTGAAAATGTTGATAAAAGGAAAAATATCAGAACATAAAAAAAGGATAATACTTTTTTCTTGTCGAGATATTTTAAATAACTGATTAGTGCTGCGAGATAAAAAAGTGTGTATAAAAGATTTTTCCTTTCTGATATCCACGCCACAGACTCAACTCCCATCGTATTGACACCAAAAAGTAAAGAAACAAATAAGGCAATATTTTTACGTTTCACTAATAAAAACACAAACCAAAATACCAAAAGTGTATTTAAAAGGTGAAGAATGATATTTGTGAGATGATATTGAAAAGCATTTGTGCCACCAAAATAATGATCGACTGAAAGTGATATCATTGTGAGAGGATGGTAATGACCGTCAAAATATGTGCTAAATGTTTTTAAAACAGAATTAAGGGTAATTTGTTTTATGTAATGATTTTCAAGAACATACCGGTGGTCATCATAATTCGTAAGCGAATTATTTAAAACCGGGGAGTAACTAATAAATATAATTACCAGAATAATGATAAGCGGTAATATGAATTTTAGTTTGTTTAGTATGTTTTTTGAGATATTAATGCCCAATTTTTTAGCTTTTAAATTTTGCTTTTTACAATAAATTTCACTTTTTCAAACTGATTTGTGCTTAGAATCAACGTTTTTTAATGCTTTCAGAGAGTTTTAACAATTCAAAAATAAGATAAATATTTTACTTGACATTAATTAAAAAAAAATTATTTTTGCAAAAAGTTAAAAATTACCATTCTATTATGTATTGGACTTTAGAATTAGCTTCCAAACTTGAAGATGCACCTTGGCCGGCAACAAAAATTGAGTTGATCGACTATTGCATTCGTTCAGGTGCTCCAATGGAAGTTTTAGAGAATTTAAGAGATATTGAGGATGAAGGTGAGACTTATGATACTATTGAAGATATCTGGCCTGATTATCCTACAAAAGAAGATTTCTTTTTTCACGAAGATGAGTATTAATCAAGAATTGGTGGCTTGATCAAAATTAATCATAAGCCACCAATTATTTTTACTTCTTTTTCACAGCAGCAATTTACCGGTTTTGAGTTTAACAGAAAATACTAAAATTAACTTTACTGTATTTTCTGTTTTGAAGAAAATTAGGGTGGTCATCCAATTTAGTTTCCTTTGAATGTTCAACTATCAGCCAACCATCTTTATTCAGTAGGTTATTTTCAAAAACTATTTGAGGTATTTTTTCTATTCCATCAAGATCATAAGGTGGATCTGCAAAGATAATATCATAAGTTTTATTTGTTTTCTGAAGAAAATTGTAAACATCTCTTCTGATAACTTTTATATTTTTAAAATCCAACTGCAAAACCGTAGATTTGATAAATTTGACACACTTAAAATTTATTTCAACTGCTGTTATTTCATTGGCATATCTCGAAGCAAATTCATAAGAAATATTTCCTGTGCCTGCAAACAAGTCGAGGATATCCATATCTTCAAGGTCAAAATAATTTGCAAGAATATTAAAAAGACTTTCTTTTGCAAGATCTGTTGTTGGACGTACAGGAAGATTTTTTGGAGGGTTTATCCTTCTACTTTTATGACTGCCGCTTATAATTCGCACAAGTTTATATTTAACAGATTATAATAGAAATGCGATGGAATATTGTCAAAAACATAACTGTATCTGAAAAGGTCATTTTGTTCGATAAAATTGATATTTCTAATATATTTGTAAATGATCTCGTACAAATTTGAACTCTTTTCTATAGCACCGGTGAAAATAAGTTCAATTTCTTCGGGATTTAATTTGAGTTGTTCAAGAACAAACAACAGGAAATATGCAAAGTCTTCCTTTGTTCTGAACCTAAACGAATTAAATAATTTAAGTTTTGTGCCCTCAATAATAATTATATCAAAAACATTTGAACGTAGGTTTACAAAAACTTTATTTTCAAGATTTTGATTTTTGTATTTTATTAATAGTGATTCTATTAATGAACTCGAAAAATTTGAAATTTTTGCAAACGTGAAATTTTCTTTAATGGTTTTATTTATGCATTCCGGAAAAGTATAAATATTATATGCCTCAAGATTAGTTAATTTATCAAAGCGAATATTCTCCCAATCTTCAACTTTATGATTAAATTGAAGATACGACTGTATTTCAGACTTTTTAAAGAGTGGGAAAGGGATGAGAGTTGATTTAGGACTTTCGAAAATGATATTTATCTTTTTATATGATTTTCTTAAAAGTGCTTTACCGGATACCAGATCATTTATTTCGGAGCTTAACTGCCTGTAATCATCAAGTTCTTGAAAGGCATACGACTCAAGGGCAATGAGTTTATTATTTTCGTTATCGTAAATACAAAAAGAAAATCCATCCAGTGAAAACTGTATGGATAATTCAAAAATCTCAGAATACTTTTTATCAGCTTCTTTGTTTAGAGCTTTATCAATATTGCTGGTTATAGGGATTGTATTTAACGACATAACAATATGAAGTTAATATTCCCAGTTACCATCAGTTGATGCTTCAGTCATTGATCCAATTTTAAGCCCCGGAAATTTTTCTAATTGTTTCATTTTTGCAATCTTATTAAACAGCAATTGTTCGTCCATTCCTTTCATAAAAGTATTATAAAGAGCTGAAACTTCAAATACATGAACAGTAAGATTACCTTTAATAGTTGTTCCGGCTTCGAGTTTAAAAGTGTCTCCTTCCGAAAATGGGATAAGTGAGAGATTATCAAGACTGAAGTTTGGGCGATTCTTAATAACAGAATCAGGAAACAGAAAATCAGCTACAATATCCCATCTGATTGTATCAGTAATAGTTTTTGTAAAAGTTGTATCTTCCGGATCAGGAATCATTTTTACAATCGGAATTTTCCCGTTTTTCAGAAAATCAATCAAGGTATCAAATGTAGGAGCAAATTCGTTGTATATTGATTTATAGACCAATTGTGACGAACGAATATCCTTTAGCTTTTGAATAACTACTTTTTCACGTTTGGCTCTTTCTTTTTTAAAATCTACCGGTGCTTTAACGCTTCTAACAACTAAGTAACCTAAAACAACAATAATAATTGCCAGAACTATTTTAATTATTGTACTTTTCATAATGTTTTTTTCTTTTTATAAATTTTCTTATAAATAAATTTATTATTTTCTGAAGTTTATATATTAATTATGCCTTGCAAATTTAGAATATATTTTCATAAAAAGAATTTAAATTCAAAATATTTACGATAAATTTTTAATAATAGTGCTAATCAAATTTTGATTCTTAGCAAGAATTTAGTATATTGCAGCGAAAAACAGAATTATAAATTTTTAAAAAAGGAGTAAAAAATGCAAACCTACATTTTAATGACAAAATTGTCTCCCGATCTTTCGGCTCAGATAAAAAGCCGCGCAAAGCTTGGTCGTTCATGGCTTGAGCAGGTTAAGGAAAAATGCCCGGATGTTAAGTTTATTGCACATTATGCCATTTTGGGTCAATATGATTTTATTGATGTTTATGAAGCTCCAGATGAAGAAGTTGCTGCAAAAGTTTCGATGATCAGTCAGGCTAATGGTGCATTTCAGGCAGAAAGCTTGCCGGCAATACCCTATAAGCGTTTTCTTGAACTTGCTGATGAGCTCTGAAAATTGTATCGAGAGGAACTCACTTTTGGAATAGAAGTATAGGGGGTATAAGGGTATAGAGGCTATCTTATTCCTTATTTTCCCTATTTCCCTTACAACAGTTTATTGAATCTCAGAAAAATCAGGGATATTTTCAAGAAATTCAAAACTCCGTTTTTGGTAATTGATCTTACAACAAAAGTGAGTCATTCCGTTGGTGACTATTAAATAGTCCACCTGCAAGGTAA
>DAOVNY010000044.1 GCA_030630005.1 Bacteroidales bacterium
TCCGAATATCGCATAAATATCAGCATCAAATCTGTTGTCCATTTTCGATTTGTTAACCCTGCTTTGTGCTTGCAGCAATCTTCGTTGAAAAGCTATTGCATCTGTTGTATTATTTTTTGCTTCAAAAATTGCTTTTTCAATGGGTATATCAAAATGATAAGTTTCTTTTGGCGGGATCAATTCAATGATTTCTTCATCTTTAATCCTTAAGTATGATTTTAATTTAAAGAGAGCATTTTCATAATAAAGGTCTGCCGTTTCAACCGATGCTTGTGCTTTAAGCAGATTTAGTTCAAGTTGAAGTAATTCGTTTTCTGCAATTTTACCGAGATTAAATCTTCCTTTAGCAATATTATAAAGCGTATCGTAATTCGAAAGGTTTTTTAAAGAGATCTTTTTCTCAATTTGGGCTAATAATAAATTAAAGAAATAATTTGTTGAAGTAATTGATATCTGTTCTACATCTTCGAGATATGTACGTTCAGCTTCCATATATTTCATAGGTTCAATTTTTTTATCCCATTTGTATGAATTGTACTGAAATAATGGTTGGCTATATCCAATATTTATTGGTGTAGAAAGATATTGTGTGTTTGATGTTGAATCAAAAATATTATCGTTTCGTCTTAATCCCGAGCGAATAAAAAACTGCCCACCTGTAAATCCAACTTTTTGGTTTATTGAAAGATCTACTGAATAATTGTCAAATCGTTTTTCAATATATTCTGTTGTTCCATCATTTTGCTCAACTGCGTCTATCGATCTGTTAATATTTGGTAATGTGCCGTCAAGTCTGAGGCTTGGAAGATATTCCGCTTTATATGTTTTGTAAACCCAATAACTTTGACGAAATCTATGTTTTGCCATCAAGGCATCCGGCGACTGTTGTTTAGCGATATAAACAACATCTTCGAGTGTTAATCTGTTTATTTTTTCCTGGGATTTTAAAAATAATGGATTAATGAGAAATATCATTAAAAAGCCTAATCCACAAATCACGTTTTTATTGAAAGTTTTCATTGTTGTTGTTTTTTTGGTTCTACTTGCTATTTTAGCATTTAATCATTTACGCATTTAATCATTAATCCATTATCCTATAAAATCGCAATAACCCCATTTATCATATTAATATTTTATCAAGAAACTAAATGCTAATCATGTCTTAATGAAGTTACAGGATCTTGATTGGCTGCCTTTTTTGCCGGCATATAACCGAATAAAATTCCTACCGAGGCTGAAACTCCAAATGAAATCAATATTGAAATCGGAGAAATAATAGTTAAAATATCCGTAACATTCATAATTATTTTTGAAAAAGCAATCCCCAAAATAATTCCAATTATTCCGCCTGTAACACTGATAATTGTAGCTTCGGAAAGAAATTGAAAAATAATATCACTTTTACGCGCACCTGTCGCCATTCTTACACCAATCTCTCTGATACGTTCCAATACCGAAGCAAGCATAATATTCATAATACCTATTCCACCAACTATCAACGAAATACTTGCAATTGCTCCAAGCACGATATTAAAAATATCTTTTGTCCTTTGTTCCTGTTTTAGTAAGAGTTCAGGAACTTTAATTTCAAAATCTTCAATATTAAGATGTCGGCGTTTTAACATTTTTTGTACGATCTCTATCGTTGCTGCAATTTGCTCGCTGTCTTTTACCTGTACCACAATTTTATCAAGTTGGTTTGTGTTCGAAATATCACCACCACTACCGCTGCCACTTATAAATACTCGCATTCCTCTTCCGAAAAACATCATATTTCCACCCATCAGGCTACTTTCGTTAATAAGCGAGCGGTCTTTATATCGCAATAAAACCGTGTGAATGGGTGCATAAATATTTTTATTATAATTAGATATTCCGAGGTTTTTGGTTTCATCCAGGTCAACGTTTTTACTTTCAAGAATGCCAATTACCTTTAACCAGATATTTCCACATTTGATGTAACTTCCAATTGGTTTTTCGTGTGGGAAGAATTTTGCTTTGATATCAGGTCCAATGATACAAACAGCGTCACCATTTCTAAGTTGTGCCTTATTAAACATTTTTCCCTCTTTGAGTTTAAGATTAAAAACATCAAAAAAATCAGGTGTAACACCATTTAATGTAGCTTTGCTTCTTATCCCGTTATTAATAATAAAAGTTTCGTAAGTTACTTCAGGGCTGACAATTTTTACTGTGGGAATTATTTCGGCAATGCTTTCAGCATCTTTCAAAGTTAATCCGGGAGAGTATTGTTTCTTTACGGATTTCATATCTTCCTCATCTTCTCCCTCACCGTTGCCCGAATAATCCAGTACAGGGTTGATAATAATATTATTAACACCTACAAGTTTGATCTGATCAAGGATTTCTTTCTGAGCTCCGTTTCCTATTGCCATCATTGCAATTACCGCTGCTACGCCAAAAATAATTCCCAAAGCTGTTAGTATCGACCGGAATTTATTTGCCAGAACAGCTTCAATAGCAATACTTAATATTTGAAAATATCGTTCCACGTTTTTGATTTAGTTCTTGTATGGTTAATTTTTTTGACTCTTACCACCTCTGTCTTTCTTGCCTTGCCTCCTTTTGTTTTTTATCATTTTTTGGATATCTTCTTTGCTCATATTTTTAAACTGTTCCGGCATTTTTCCCACTTTCATGGATTTTTTTTCTTTTTCCGCTGCTGTATCTCTTGGAGGAATAGTGTATTTTTTAATTATTGCACTGTCAAGAAGTATCAATTTATAATCATCAGCGCCTTCAGGATGAATTAAATATATCATTTCATTTTTCTCAAGACCGGCTTTTATGATTATTTCGTTTTCGTTATTTTTTCCTGAAATGATCTGTTTTTTATTTCTTGATGTTAAAACATACGACATGCTATCATTATTTTGAATACATTCGATAGGAATATAAATCACACTATCAATCACATCTGTAATAATTGTATTTTTTGTTGTCATCGAAGGACGGAGGATAGAGTCATATTCGTTAACTTTAATAATTACCTCAAAAACTTTTGCATTTGAATTTGCCATTTGTTCACCCATATTAGCAATTTCGATAATACTTCCCGTATAGTGTTTTTCAGGAAAAGCATCAATACCGATTTCAACTTTTTGTCCTTTTTGGATTTTACTGATGTCAATTTCGTTAATATAGGTTTTTGAGTTCATTTCTTTTAGATTCGGTAATGTTGCAATTACAGGATCCCACGAACTGATCTGGGAATTAATACCTTGTTTTTTGCCATCCCATCCTCTTCGGTAGATCACCATACCTGATTTTGGAGCACGTATCATAAAATGTTTTTTTAATTCAAGAAACTGAGAAAGTCTATTTTCATCGCTTCTAAGATCAGCGCCAACATCCGACATTTCGGCTTTTGCTTTTTCTAATCGCAGGTCATAATTTTTTACTGCTTGTTCGTAAGCTCTTTTTGCTTTGTCAAGATCGATAATTGCCTGACGCTGTGTTGCAGGAGGTTCATATTTCGATTGATCAACAGTTATTTGTCTTTCCTCAAGTGCAAAATTCAGGTTGATAAGATCATTACGGGCATTACGCAATTCCATTGTTGTGTCGAGCTGGGTTTTGATGAATTGACTTCTTGCTTGTTCTACATCAATTTCCTGATCCATAATTTTGTTTTCCAAATCGGTACGATCTAATCTGGCAACATAATCTCCCGAATCAACAACAGTTCCATCAGGAATAATATCCTCAATTCTTAACTGAGAAATTCTGGCATCTCTCAAACTACTTGTTGAAGGTCCATAAATCTTATCAGAGCTTTTTGCTTCAAGCTCGCCTGTTGTGGTTACTTCTATCTGAAATAAACCAAATTTTACAGGCACCATTACAACTTTCTTATCCGATTCGCCAAAATCAACAAGTGTGAAAATAAATATCAGAATAATAATTGTAATAATTGACAGGATGTAAATGTTTCGTTTTTTCATTTTATAATATTTTAGACAATTATTTTTGATTCTATATGGAATACAGTGGGTAATCAAATTTGCCACTGATTCACAGATTATAAAATTAATCTATTTATAATTAATATTTCTATTTTTGAAAATTTTATAAGTAAATCTGTGAATCTGTGGCTTTTTTATTTTGTTTTCTTTTTTCGATTTATTTCAAAAACTCATCAACTATCATTTCAACATTAATTCCTTCAGCTTCAGCTTTGTAATTTCTAACCAAACGATGCCTGAGAACTGACATTGCAACTTCCCGAACATCTTCAATGTCGGGAGAATATTTGCCATTTAGTACTGCGTGACATTTTGCTCCGGAAATTAAAAATTGCGAAGCACGCGGACCTGCTCCCCAGTTTAGATATTTATTTGCCCACTCATGCGCTTTTTCGGTTCCCGGACGGGTTTTCGATGCTAATGAAACTGAATAATTATATACGTTGTCAGCAACAGGTACTTTTCGGATCAAATCCTGAAAAAATCGAATTTCCTCTAAAGTTAAAATAACTTTCAGTTCTTCAGGCTCGAGCGAAGTAGTGTTTTTTACAACCAATGTTTCTTCGTCAAACGAGGGATAATCAAGCCAAATATTAAACATAAACCTGTCTAATTGTGCTTCGGGTAGGGGATAGGTGCCTTCTTGTTCGATTGGGTTTTGTGTTGCAAGCACAAAAAACGGTTCATCAAGTTTGTAATTTTTTCCGGCAACGGTTATTGATATTTCCTGCATAGCTTCGAGCAGAGCCGACTGTGTTTTTGGTGGTGTACGGTTTATCTCATCTGCCAAAATGATATTTGCAAAAACCGGTCCTTTAATAAATTTGAATTTTCTGTTTTCATCAAGTATTTCTGTCCCGATTATGTCGGATGGCATAAGATCGGGAGTAAATTGAATACGGCTGTAATTTAATCCTAAAACTTGCGAAATTGTATTAACCATAAGTGTTTTGGCAAGTCCCGGAACTCCAACAAGTAAAACATGACCTTTGCAAAATATTGAAATTAGAGTGTTATTTATTACTTTTTCTTGCCCAACAATGATCTTTCCAATTTCTGCTTTTAGTTCGTTATACTTTACAACTAAGGCATCAATAGCTTCAACATCCGATTTATATTGCATTGTTTTGTTAGTTTTGATTAATTACTTAAACCAATTATTGCGAAAATCACAATCTCTATACTCTTCGTTAATTCTAATATATGTTTTTGATATTTTGTTAGATATCCATTTTTTAATGGTTTGATTTTTTTTATCTTCAAGTGCCCAATTTTGAATTTCGTTGTAATCATCAATCAGGTTAGCACGGTGTGGTTTTGTCCTGTTTTTAAGGTAAAGAATTCTATATGCCTGTTTGCCTTCTTCGTTTTCATATAAAACCGGAATAGAAATATCACCAACTTCAAGTTTATCAATAACAAAGAACACTTTAGGATCAAGTTGATCCGCTTTAAATTTTATAGTTCCGCTCAAAGGATTAATAAGCAAGCCACCATTGGTTTTGCTTGGATCATCAGAGAATCTCTGTACTCCCTGATCAAAAGTAATTAAATCCGAATGGATCAAATCTGCAATACTGTCGAGTGTTTGTTGAGCTTTAGCCATATCATAAGGCGAAGGTTTAATTCTGAGCAAAATATGACGTACATTAATGTACTCACCTTTGCGGCTGATAAGTTTTATGATATGAAAACCTGCTTTAGTTTCAACAATTTCAGAAATTTCGCCTTTCTTTGTGTTGAATGCCATAGCTTCAAATTCGGGATATAATTCACCTCTTTTTGTAAGTCCTAATTCCCCGCCTTTTTTCGCAGAACCCGGATCCTCCGAATAAAGTATTGCAAGAGTTGAAAAACTTTCGCCTTTGATTATTCTATCTCTGAGGATTTTAAGTTTTTCTTTGACTTTCAATTTTTCAGTAATGCTGATGGGAGGTTTTTTTACTAATTGTCCTATCTCAACTTCCGAATTTATAAAGGGTAAACTATCGGAGGGTATTTCTCTGAAAAATGATTTTACATCAGAAGGGGTGATTTTTGTATCTGAGGTAATATCTTGTTGAACATTTTCGATAAGCATTTGATCCCGTACAAGTTCACGCATTTCTTCCTTGATCTCGATTACGGATTTTTTATAGAATTCTTCAAGCTTTTCCTGCGATCCAAACTGAGCAATATAATATCGGAATTTCCTGTCCATATTTTGCTCAACTTCTTCGTTGGTTACTTCTACACTATCAATTTCTGCCTGATTTAAAAGCAGTTTTTCAAAAAGCTGATTCTCTAATATTCTGCATTTTATTGTTGTTTCGCTTCCTTCGATACTACCCTGCATGCGGTATTGATAATATTGTGTTTCAATATCCGATTGAAGTATCATGTTTTTCCCTACAATGGCAATTACCTGATCAATAACTTTTTCCTGACTAAATAAATTGCTGTTTATCAGCAAAAAAAATATTGAAAAAATAAAAAATATTCTGAGTTTTTGGCTTTTATTATTCATGTTTTTCATTTTAGCATTTTAGCATTCAATCATTTTAGTCCCGAAGTTTCGGGATTCCACTAAATTTATAGTAGCACCTGATATTTTAATAAATCTCAATATCATTATTATCAATAGCAGTATTAAAAATTTCTTTTTCCAATTTATTGATTAATTTAACCTTCCGCTGGTTGATAATTATATTTTTAATATTATTTGATTCAAAACTAAGTGGCGGAACACTTTCTTTGATTTTAAAATCAATAAATTTTACAAAATATATTAGCGAAGAATTCTCAATTTCTAACAATCTATTGTTATTTAAAAATTCTTCAAGACTGTATGATTCAATCGGGATATTTAATATAAGTTCATCAAAAATCATCCAATATTCATCATCAAGATAATAGTCTTCGGCGTTTTTCTCGCAATAAACCTCCAGTGAATCCTTAGCAAATTTTTCATCAATTTTTATATAATGTCTGATCTTTTTAATATCCTGAGAATTTTTATCAAGTACAATATAATTGACTTTAACAATGTCATTTTTTAATTTAAAATTCTTATTATTCAAATTGTAATAATCTTCAATTTCCTGCTTGCTAACAACAGTATCAAGTCTTTGATTTAACAATAAAGTTTGGTACTTGTATATTATCAACGAATTTCGATATGATTCCAGTTGGTTCAAAAAATCTTTTTGTTCGGAAGAGAGATTTTTCTCAGCCTGTTTGACCAGTAATTTTTGCCTTACCCAATTATTAATGTAATTTTTTACAAGAATAAGGCTGTCTTTTACTGATACATCCTTTGAAATAATATCATTAAGTTCGGATGAATAAAGATAATCGTCATAAACACGGGCAATGGCATTGTCAGTATCAGAAGTCTGAGTGAGATTGCATGATACGGCAATAATTGCAACGAATAATATTTGGATTATCTTTTTCATTTTTTCATTTTAGCATTTAATCATTTTAGCATTCAAGCATTTTAGTCCCGAAGTTTCGGGATTCTACTAAATTTGTAGTAGCACCATTTATTTAATTCTTGCAAGTACCTTTTTGTTGATAGTAACCTGGTATTTTGCTTTAAGATTTTTTAGCCATTCTTTTTCAAGATAATTTTGATAATCGGCAGTTATAAGTCCTTTCGCTTCGTTAAGCGATTTTGGTTCGGGAGCAAGAATTGCGTGAACAGAAATAAATGTGATTGAATTTTCTTCTTCAATATTTTCACTTAATCCTTTTTCCTTTCTGATTTCACTCATGATTTTATTATCACTTGCCTGATATTTTCCTGATACAAGCATTACATTTGTAACCGTGTCATTATTGAATTTTTTGAGTATCTCATTATCACCGGGATTTTTAGCGACAAATTCACGAACTTCATTAACTATTTCAGGATTGGTTAGTGTAATAATTGAAGCATCCAATCGTTCTTCCCACATATATTTATTCTCGTTTCTTTTATGAAATTCTTTAAGCCCGGTAGTATCTTTAATAGCTTTTGACCATACTTTTTTGTCGGTTAGTTCAAATAATAAAATACCATTTCTATACTCGTCCATTAATAATCTAAAATCTTCATGAATACTTTCGAGATGATTATCAAGATATTCAATACATTTTTCCTTAACAAAATCATTATAGGCATTTTTAACATACATTACGGGAGTTCCTTCTTTTTTGCCTTTTTGTCCGGCGAACAGATATTCAGCAAAATCTTGTTGTGTATAAATTTCTTTTTTCAGTTTAAACAATGTTTTGTTAAGACCAGCAGCTTTTTCTATTTCCCATTTATTGAAAAGAATAGTTGAGTCAACAACTGCGATAATTTCATCAAGATATTTTGGGTATTCTTTAAATTTATAATCTTTTTTAATTTTTTTGATGATAGCTGTTTTACTTTGATCAGCTCTAATATCTTTTAACAAACGTGTTTTTATAGCTTCTTTTTCTTCTTCAAAGTTACCCGGTCTTTGTCTGTCTAATAATTTGATAATGTGCCAGCCGTAATTTGTCAATATCGGTTCGGAGATATCACCAGTATTTTCGAGTTTCGAGATACCATAAATAAATTCAGGAACCATGCGGTTTACACCAAATTTTGGTAAAGCACCTCCTTTGTTAACCGAACCTTTGTCATCAGAATATTTTTTAACAAGTTTTTCAAAAACTCCGCCATCAAGTATTTCTTTATATATTTTATTGATTTTTTCTTCTTTTGCTAAAGAATCGTTTTTAGAAGTTTCTTGTGGTATGGCAACAAAGAGATGAGCAACCTCTGCCTCACCCATTGCTTCTTTTTTGTCGGTAACTTTAAGGATATGATAACCATATTTGGTTCTGAGGATGTAAGATATTTCTCCCAAATTTGTGTTGTATGCTGCATCTTCGAATGAGTACAGCATATCGAAAACAGAAAAATACCCAAGGTCTCCACGATTTCCTTTTTTCGCGGGTCTTTTGCCGGGTATTGCAGGCATATCTTTAGCTGTAGGATCATCAGAAAATTCAACTGCCATATCTCCAAAATCTTCTCCTTCCTGAATTCTTTTCTTTATTTCAGAAATCTTATTGTAAGCAATAAGTGTGTCGGCAGGTAAAGCATTTTCTTTTACTTTAATTAGTATATGACTTGCTCTTACATCTATTAATTTTCTTTGAAAAGCTTCTAATAAAAGGTTTTCATTTGTTTTTTCATCAATAAAAAATGGTTTTATCAATTGTTTACGATATCCTGCCAGCTCATCAATAAATGCTTTAACAGTATCCATGCCAAGGTGCTTAGCTTCTTTTACTTTAAGTCTGAAGTTAATATAAAGATCAAGATATTCTTCCATAGATTTTTTATCTATCACATCTCCCTGAACATTGTTTTTTTTATAAATATTTAAAAACTCACCTGCTGTTATATTTTCATTGCCAATGGTTAACAAAGTTTTCTTATTTATTCTTTGTGCCTGTATGCAATTTGAAAAAGTAAAAAAACCTATAATGATTAATGTACTGATAATTCCTGTTTTTCTTATTAAAATTGATTTTAAAATGTTTTGCATAATTGATAATTAAATTAAAAATTAATAAATTGATTGTTTCTTTGATTAATAACGAATAAAATTTAAAATATTATTTACTGCTGTAATTTGGTGCTTCACGTGTGATAGTGATATCATGAGGATGTCCCTCAACAACACCTGCAGCAGTTATTTTTATAAATTTTGCTTTTTGCAGATGGGCGATAGTTGCAGAACCGGTATAACCCATTCCAGCTCTAAGCCCACCCACCATCTGGTGAAGTATTTCAGATAATGAACCTTTGTAAGGCACTCTTCCCACAATGCCTTCAGGGACAAGTTTGCTGATGTCATCTTCCACATCCTGGAAATACCTGTCTTTCGAACCTTTTTGCATAGCTTCGATAGACCCCATTCCACGATAGGTTTTATATTTTCTTCCTTCAAAAATAATTGTTTCACCTGGCGATTCATCAACTCCGGCAAATAACGAACCCGCCATAATAGTTTGTGCACCTGCGGCAAGAGCTTTCACAATATCGCCGGTAAACCTGATGCCGCCGTCGGCAATAACAGGAATACCTGTGCCTTCCAATGCTTGTGAAACATTGTAAATAGCAGAAAGTTGTGGAACTCCAACACCCGCAATAACACGGGTTGTGCAAATAGAACCCGGTCCTATCCCTACTTTTATTGCATCTACACCGGCATCAACGAGTGCTTTTGCAGCTTCCGGTGTTGCTATATTTCCTGCAACAAGGTCAATTGACGGGAAATTCTTTTTTAACATCCTCACCGTATCAATAACTCCCTGTGAGTGTCCGTGTGCCGTATCAACCACAATTGCATCTACCTCTTCTCTTACCAAAGCTGTAGCCCGCTCAAGTGTATCCTGTGTAACACCTACCGCTGCTGCAACACGTAAACGCCCTCTGTTATCTTTATACGCATTGGGATGAGCTTTTATTTTCATTATATCCTTGTAGGTGATAAGTCCTGCAAGTTTGTAGTCTTTATCAACAACAGGTAATTTTTCTATTCTGTACTCTTGTAAGATATCGGCTGCTTTTTCAAAATCCGTAAATTCTGTTACAGTAATAAGATTATCCTTTGTCATAACATCAGTGACAGGGCGGTCTAATCCTCTTTCAAAACGCAGGTCTCTGTTTGTTACTATTCCAACGAGCTTGTTATTATTATCCACCACCGGAATACCACTTATTTTGTGTTCCAGCATTAGGTTTATCGCATCTTTTACCAAAGATTTTTCAGAAATTGTAACAGGATCAAGTATCATCCCATTTTCGGCTCGTTTTACTTTCTTCACCTCATTTGCCTGATCTTCAATAGTTAAATTTTTATGAAGAACCCCAATACCTCCTTCCTGTGCAATGGCAATTGCCATATTTGCATCAGTAACCGTATCCATTGCGGCGGAAACAATAGGAATGTTAAGTTTTATATTTCTCGAAAAATGTGTGCTGATATTTACTTCCCGCGGCAAGATGTTTGAATAAGCCGGAGTTAATAAAACATCGTCATAAGTTAAACCTTCACCTGAGAATTTTTCTTTATCGAATGACATTTTACTGGTTTTTTAGTTTGTGCAAATGTAAATAAAAAGATTGAAAAATATTCTTAAAAATTGTTAAGGAAAATGATGATTGTTATTAGTTAATGTTTTTTTGAAAAGTATGGTTCTACGTAAAATACCTTAGGTAAACAAATTTGCCACAGATTTACCCTGTTGAATAATTTGTAATTTAGTATTTATATACATAAAAAATTATTATTCCACAGGGTAAACAGATTATCAAATTAATGTAGAAATTGTTCTATACAACGAGATTTAATAACTTTATAGATGATTTTTTAAAGTATCGTGGTAAACATTTTCCCCGTAGGGAGATAAATTATTGTAGAAATAAACCAAAATAATATTAAATCTCCGTAGGAGATTCATAAAATAATTTCAAATAATTATGAAACCGCTACACGGTTTTTACATATTTAATATTTCATTATTTCCTACAATAATATTTGTCCTACAGACAAAAACAAACATTTTCATAAAGTACAACCCGTATAAATCCTGATATTCTATCTACTCTTTTCCATATATTTCTGCCTGTTTACTATCAATACTTTTTCATCTTCAAGTTACAAATACCCATAATCATAACAGAAAATAAAAAGTCCGTTAGATAACTTGGATATTTAAAATTTTTTATACATTTGAAAAAATAAATTATGAAAAATTATCTTCTAAATATTAACTTTGTATTAATCAGTAAATTAGCAAAATATACTACGGTAGGTAAAGGTGAAATAATGCGTCATGGTGTAGTAAATATTTAGGAGTTGGTGTGCATTTTCCACATCAGAGGAACTAATTAACTCCTTATGCAAATGTTTAAGCTTAGAGGATGAAAATAACAGAAAATTGATTGAATTAAGAAAATATTAATAATAGATAATCAGGGACTAATTTTTGCATTATGTAGAATACATAAAAAAAATATATGGAGACTAACTGTTTTCTTTTGCGTTTTTGTTAATTTTGATAATGCTTTTTTCATAAACACTATTATTATGGATACTTCAGTAGCCATATATTTTATACTATTACTCTTAGCCCTCATTGGTGTTGTTGTTCCTATATTTAAAGCTAATAAGTATAAAGAAAATAAAATACGATCATTACAAAATGATCTCGATGATATTAAAAGAGCAAATGATAAAAGACAGAATATAACAATTGACATTCAACATATTACCAAAACATTTAGTAATAATCAAATTACTGAAGAAATAACAAAATCAATTGATTTCTCTTTTGATAGTCAATCTATCCATTCAACTTCATCACTAAACAAATATGAATATAAGAATGATGGTCTTGTAACCATTATAAAATCCTATGATAATGAAGGTCAACTTAAAGAATATACTGAATTTATAAAATCTTCAAACAATATAGAGAAAGGTTTTCTTGAAATTTATAATTGGTTAGATGAGACTGTAAGAAATGATTATTACGAAAGAAAAGATGAAAATGGAAATTTAAAAGAGAGTTGGCAAATAAGTAATATAGCTTATTTTGAATCAGGAAAAAAATCCTATAAATATGAAAATAACTTGTTAACTGAAGAAGCGTTTTACGATAAAATAAGCGGACAATCAGAAAATGATATGGTTTTTGACATTAACCCTAAAACTATAACAAATTACAAATATGAATTTGATTCAAATGATAAAGTATTAAAGAGAATGGAATCCCATGGAGAAAATAAGTTTAAGGAAACTTATCATTTTACCGTAACAGAAGATAAATCATTTGATTTTATTTTGAGGGAAATAAAGAGATATTCTGAAATACAAGATTCAGATATATGTTTTATAGAAATAATATCAAATATGATAGAAAGTAATAAAATAAGTGTTGAATTAGAAGTAGAATCACATCGTACAAATATCTTTTTTTCGTTTATTAATGAAGTTCATGATAATAGTATATACTATTACCTAATACTTCTTTGTTTTTTTAACAAGCTTTCATTTCAAACTTACTAAACATCAGAATTCTAGATAGTATTTTTTCTCCTAGCTTTGTAACCCTGTACCGGAATGTTTTATTCAATTTAGATATTATTTTATGAGCCCTTAGCTTAGAAATTAATCTTGTGATTTTTCCTGATAGCTTTTTTATGTCCTCAAAATCAACTTTTCTTAGCATTCCTAAATTTAGCAGCTTTAAACGCATATCTTTATTTCTAAATCCCCGTATTACAAATTCTCCAGATAAAACAGCATTAAAAACTGTTTTTGTAAACCCTGACAAAAGATTAAACCCTGAATATCTTCTCGGCTTCTCACTTTTAGGCGATAATTTTACTTCTGTGGAATTACACAATCCTTCTATCTTTTTATTGATATTCCCATTATTGTCCACATTTGATAAACTTTCAATATACCTGAGGTTACAAGCTTTTGATACTTCGGCATAGCGA
>DAOVNY010000129.1 GCA_030630005.1 Bacteroidales bacterium
ACACCACCAATCTTAAGGGTATCGCCAAAAGCATTCGGAATGGGTAGAAGAATTCCAATAGTTGCGAAATACTTATCCCGTTAAATATAGTCTGTTTATAAAATTCGATCGTTTAAATAAAATAGAACCAATAAAATTTATTGAAATTACAGATGATAATATTGTAAACGTTGAATTACAAGGCGCATGTGGCACTTGTCCATATAGCACTATGACCTTGAAGAACGGAGTTGAAGCATCTGTAAAAAAAGCCCTTCCTGAAATAAAATCAGTTGAAGCAATAAATTTGAATCAATAGTATTTAGCGGGATAAATATTTCGCAACTATTGGAATTCTTCTGCCCATTCCAAATGCTTTTGGCGACACCCTCAAAATTGGTGGTGTTTGATATCTTTTATACTCGTTTGTATTTACAAGTTTAAGGGTTTTTTTCACTATCTGTTCATCAAAACCCTGAGCAATAATTTCTTTAGGGCCATTACGTAATTCAATATATTGATATAAAATTTCATCAAGAATTTCATAATCAGGCAAAGAATCTGAATCCTTTTGGTCAGGTCTTAGCTCGGCAGAAGGTGGTTTTGTAATTGTATTTTCCGGAATTATCTCGGTATTTCGATTTATGTACCTTGCAAGTTCAAAAACTTCGGTTTTATAAACATCGCCCAAAATTGATAAACCGCCGTTCATATCGCCATACAAAGTTCCATAACCCACAGCAGCTTCACTTTTATTTGAAGTATTAAGCACAATATATCCGAATTTATTTGACAAAGCCATAAGAATAACTCCTCTAATTCTTGCCTGAAGATTTTCTTCTGTCAGCCCGAAAGAAAGATTTTTGAATTGTGGTGATAAAGTGTTGGTAAAACTTTTGTAAGCTTCTTCAATACTAATTATATCATATTTGCAACCAATATTTTCTGCAAGTATTTTTGCATCATTTACTGAATGATCAGAAGAAAATTCAGAAGGCAATAAAATGGCTTTCACATTTTCACTTCCAAGTGCCTCGGCTGCAATAGCAAGAGTTACAGCAGAATCGATGCCACCGGACAGACCAAGTATAGCTTTTTTAAAATCAAGTTTTTGAAAGTAATTTCTAACTCCCATCACCAAAGCATCATGTATAAGTTCCATTTTGCTTGGTTGATTTTTTGTTTCCTTTGCGGGATATGTTTTCAAATTATCAGTATCAAAAACTTTAAAATCTTCTTCAAAATATTTCAATTCTTCAATTATCTCACCTTCTTTGTTGATAACCATTGAGCCACCATCAAATAATAATTCGGTTTGTGCTCCTACGTGATTTATATAAAATAGAGGAAGTTTATATTTTTTTACATTTTTTAGCAAAATACTTTTTCGTATTTCAGCTTGTTTATAGTTGAACGGAGAAGCAGCAATATTTACAATAAAATCAGGATCATATTTAAAAATCTCGTCCATTGGATTGATTGTATAAAGCGGGTCATTGCCAATGTTCCAGAGGTCTTCGCAAATAGTTAAGGCAATTTTTTTTCCTTTTAATGAAATAATTTCAAATTTCTTTCCCGGCTCAAAATAGCGGTATTCATCAAAAATATCATAATTTGGAAGCAGAGATTTATGATGTTCGTATTGAATTTTACCATCATTAATAAAAACAGCAGAATTATGTAAAGGTTTACCTTCAGCAGCAGAATTAAAAGTTGGTGAGCCAATAACTACTGCAATATCAGCACAATCCTTAGCAATTTGTTTTATTGCTGAATTACATTTTTCAACAAAATCATTAAATTCAAGAAAATCGCGAGGAGGGTAACCTGAAATAGCAAGCTCAGCAAAAATTACAAGATCAGCTCCTTGTGATTTTGCTTTTATAATGGCATTGGTAATTTTTTCAATATTACTTTTAAAATTGCCAATATGATAATTAATTTGTGCTAAAGCAATTTTCAAAACTCAAAATAATTAAAATAGTATTCCAATATTCAATTCAACAAAATTGTTAATCGCATTATTTTTTATGGAAGGATCGGTTGTATTTTGGTCTTTCAATACATCAACAAACCCGTTGTCGAAAGTTAAACCTACTGTAAGTACAGTTGATCCACCCAAATTGTAATCCACACCAAAACCAAGTATCATCGACTCTCTAATAAATTTTACTTCCGACTGAATATCTTTTTCGTTTCCCACAGTACCTGTTTCAGCAGATTCGAACTCATCTTTTGCATCCGCATCAATCAAAAAAGATGTCCCTAATCCAATCTTCCCAAAAAATCTGGCTTTACCAAATTCCCTTGTCATCATCTTTAATTCAAGGGGTACTTGAATATATTTCAATTTATACTTTCTGTATAAAGTTCCGGTATCACTATTAATGACATGAGAATATATCAACCTGCTGTTTAAATAATTAACATCAAATCCGGTTACAATAAAATAGTTTTCCATAAGATAGAATTGAGTTGTAAAACCCCATGAAAAACCGGTTTTAGTACCATCATTCTTATAACCTGTGGCATCCGGTTTCATCCAACCAATATTTGGAGCAACATTAAATCCAAAAAGAAAAGGTTTATTTTGAGACAGGCTGTCTTTTGCAAATATTGTAAAAACAAGAAAAAATATTATTATTATTGTCTTTTTCATTAATTATAGTATTGTATTTGTAATTATTTTTCAAACAAAATTAGGCTAAACATTTTGATAAAACAAGCAGATACAATAAAATTTATTTGCGTTTTTTGCGTTTATTTTGCTAAATAAACGATTTTATTTAACAATTATTTTTAATTAATCTTGACATTTATATTATTAGTAATTACATTTGCATTATATATTCATATCATTAAAATAAAATATTATGAAAAAAACAGTATTATTATTTATCTTTTTTGTTGCTACAAATGTAGCATTTGCTCAACTTCATTTTGGTCCAAAAGTTGGTTATAACACTTCAAAACTTTCAATCGACAAAGCTGATATTAATACAGATTTAAAAAACAGTTTCCAATTTGGTGCTTTTGTTCGTCTTGGCACAAAAGTTTATATTCAGCCGGAAGTAAATTTTCTAACTCAGGGAGGAATATTTGAAAGACCTGAATTAACAAGCCCAACTCCTTTTAAACAGGAAGTAAGCTTAAAAACTATTCAGATACCGGTAATGATTGGAGCTAAACTAATTGATTTAAAAGTAGCAAATATCAGAGTTATGGGTGGTCCAACTGCTTCAATAGTTACAGATTCAGAAATTGAAAATAAAGTGGAGGATTACATTGCACCAATAAAAGATGCAGACCTTGAAGATTTGATTTGGAGCTTTCAGGTAGGTGCCGGAATAGATGTATTTATGTTTACTGTTGATATAAGATATAATATAGGATTGAACAAAATAATAGACGATGTTATTATTGACGGAGAACCGGTTAGTTTTGAGTCAAAAGCAAGTGGATTTAATGTTAGTCTGGGCTGGAAAATATTCTAAAGAATAATTAATATTTTTATAAAAACATAAAATGCCAATTATATTAATTGGCATTTTTTTTATCAAAGTAAATTTATATGTATGAAAAAAAATATTTTACTTATTTCAATTTTAATTATTTCCCTCACTTCTTGTAATTTCCATAAAAATAGATTTCAGGATGTTGATGTAACGGATATTATCATTGAAAAAATTAAAATAAAAAGATACGAAAAAGCTTTATTTGAAATTGATCCTAATAATTTTATATCAGAACTTAAAGAAATCTCACAAGAATATAAATTTTTTTTAGGTTCAGACCTTGATAATTCTCAAAATTTAATTCAGATACGCAACTATATTTCAGATCCAAAGCTTATTGATCTGTATAAAAAAACCATACAAAAATATCCAAACCTAAATAATCTTGAAGAAGAGCTAACTTCGGTTTTCAAGTATTACAAATACTACTTTCCTGAAAAACCAACTCCAAATTTCTATAGTTACATCTCAGGATTACAGTATGAATATCCGGTGCAACGTGCCGATACCGTTTTTATTATCAGCCTTGATGTTTACCTCGGAACCGACTTCCAACCATACAGACAAATTGGTTTGCCGAAGTACAAAATCAACCAAATGCAATCAGCATACATTGTTAATGATTGTGTAAAAATTATTGCTAAAACAGAATTTATTACAAAAAATAATAGTCGCACCTTATTAGATGAGATGATAAAAAGTGGAAAAACTTTATATCTTCAGGATGCACTTCAACCAACAATTCCTGATTCGATAAAGATTGCTTATCCGCAAAAAAAACTGGACTGGTGTTATGAAAACGAAGGATATCTTTGGGCATTTGTAATTAAAAACAATCTTCTTTACTCCGCTGACTTCAAGAAAACAAACAAATTCATGCAGGATGGTCCATTTACTTCAGGATTTTCAAAAGACTCACCCGCCCGTATAGGCAGCTGGATAGGTTGGCAAATTATTAGATCCTTTATGGAAAACAATCCTGAAATTTCACTTAAAGAAATGCTGGAAATTAATAATTCTCAAACCATACTTTCAAAATCAAAATACAAGCCTAAAAAGTAGATTATCTGTAATTTAAAATGTTTTTTGGAACGTTTTTTAGTTTTTGGTATTAAGGTATAAATATACATATATCTTAAAAAAAAATAATTATGCTTGTAAAAACATACGGAAGTGCATTAATTGGTATCAGTGCTATCACGATCACAGTTGAAGTAAACACTGATAAAGGAATACAGTTTTTTATGGTTGGTTTACCCGATAGTGCTGTAAAAGAGAGTCATCAACGGATTGAAGCCGCATTACGAAATAACGGCTACAAAATTCCAGGCAAAAAGATCACAATAAATATGGCTCCTGCCGACATCAAAAAAGAAGGCTCGTCTTATGATCTTACTATTGCCATGGGAATTCTTGCAGCAGCCGGAAATATTAAAAAAGACAAAATAGGCGATTTTATTATCATGGGAGAATTATCTCTTGATGGAGGACTACAACCTGTTAAAGGAGCTTTGCCAATTGCCATTGAGGCACGTGATAATGGATTCAAAGGACTTATTCTGCCAAAAGCAAATGCAAGAGAAGCAGCAATTGTTAATGATGTTAATGTTTATGGAGCAAATAATATTAAAGAAGTTATTGATTTTTTTAATGATGAAAATTCATTGGAAAAAACAATTTTAAACACAAGAGAAGAATTTTATGCAAACCTAAATGATTATGAATTTGATTTCTCAGATGTCAAGGGACAAGAGAATATAAAAAGAGCACTTGAGATAGCCGCCGCCGGAGGACATAATGTAATTTTAATTGGTCCTCCGGGAGCAGGAAAAACAATGCTTGCCAAAAGAATGCCTTCAATACTTCCTCCTCTTAATTTACATGAAGCTCTTGAAACAACAAAAATACACTCGGTTGCAGGAATAATGATTAAAGAATCTTCACTGATATCTGTAAGACCTTTCAGATCACCTCACCATACAATTAGTGATGCAGGACTTATAGGAGGAGGGACTTACCCGAAACCGGGAGAAATTTCATTAGCACAAAACGGGGTTTTGTTTCTTGACGAGTTACCGGAATTTAAAAGAACAGTTCTGGAAGTAATGCGACAACCAATGGAAGACAGAGTAGTTACAATTGCACGTGCAAAAATCTCAGTTGAATTTCCTGCAAGCTTTATGCTTATTGCAGCTATGAATCCATGTCCCTGTGGTTATTACAATCATCCCGAACAAGAATGTGTTTGTGGTCCCGGAATAGTTCAAAAATATTTAAACAAAATTTCAGGTCCGCTATTAGACAGAATTGATATTCATGTAGAAGTTGTTCCGGTACCTTTTAAAGAATTGATAAAAAAAAGCAGTACTGAAAAAAGTAAAAACATTAGAGAAAGAGTTGTTGCAGCACGCACAATACAAGAAGAACGCTATAAAAATCATAAGAATATTCATTGCAATGCTCAAATGACAAGCAAACAATTACGAACAATTTGTATGATTGACGAGACAGGACAAACATTGCTAAAAAATGCCATGGAAAAATTAAGTCTGTCAGCGAGAGCGTTTGACAGGATTTTAAAAGTTTCGAGAACAATCGCCGATCTGGATAATAGTGATGGAATAAAAAATGAACATTTGGCAGAAGCAATTCATTTTCGCAGTTTGGATAGACAGAGTTGGGGAACGTAATGGATGGAGAAAACAATATGGGATTTTTTATGAATGAATGGAAGCCTGCTAAAGCAGGCTCAAATGGAAGATGTTTGGTTTTCATGATCACCATGCTGAAGCATGATGCTAATCTTATATCTGTTTCAATGAATTATAATAGCATTTTTGATAAGCACTTTTATAAGAATAGCACCACAATTTATTGTGGTGAAATAAAGTCTGCAACAAAATTGTTTCAGTCCGCTTTAGCGGGCTTCCCATTAACAAATAATAAAAATTTGGATTGATAAAAAATCAGAAAGTTATTTATTGTCGGAATGGGGATATTTGAATTCCCAACCTTCCGCCGCTTTAAAAAAAAACAATATGAAACATTCACACACAAAAATTTGGATTCATCTGATATGGGCAACCAAAAAAAGAGAAATGGTATTATTTAAAGAACCCGGAAAAATAATTTATGAATATTTACAGACCAAAGCCACGGAAAACAAAATAAGTTTTGAACGATTAAATATTCAACCTGAGCATGTTCATGGATTGATTGATCTGCCAACAGATATTTGTTTAGCAGATTTTGTTGGAAAAATAAAAGGATCATCTTCGCACTGGATAAACCAACAGAAATTATTCAACAAACATTTTTCATGGCAAAGAGGATTTGGTGCATATTCCGTAAGTGCATCACAATTAGAAATAGTTAAATCATATATCCAAAA
>DAOVNY010000053.1 GCA_030630005.1 Bacteroidales bacterium
CATCTTGTATTGCCGGGATATGTGGAAAACAGTTTAAATGTTTTAAGAAAAATAGCAGAAAATATTTCAACAAAAGTTCATATTTCTTTAATGTCTCAGTATTATCCAACGTATAAAGTAGCAGGGCATCCACAGCTGGGTAGAACCTTAAAAGCAAATGAATATCAAAAAGCAGTAAATGAGCTTGAGAGACTTGGTTTTTCTTATGGATGGGTGCAGGATTTGAGTAGTTACGAAAATTACAGACCTGATTTTTTCAAAGAACAGCCTTTTGAATAAATTGCGAAAAACCAAAAACCTAAAACCGTAAATTATGTTTGGAATTCCAATTGAATATAACGAACCATTATTCAGACCTCCCAGCGAGGCTTATTCATTAATATTTCAGGTTACGCTTGGTTGCTCCTGGAATAAATGTGCTTTTTGTGAAATGTATTCTTCAAAGAAGTTTAAAGTCAGAAAATTTGAAGAAGTTAAATCTGAAATAAAAAGTGTATCAAATGAATATAAAGATATCAGAAAGGTTTTTCTTGCTGATGGAAATGCAATGGTTTTATCTTCCGTAAAACTTATGGAAATTCTTTCTGAGCTTAATTTTAATTTCCCAAAGTTGAACAGGGTTTCGGCTTATGCTCTGCCAAAGGATATTTCTTCAAAAACAAAAGAAGAGTTAATTGAATTAAAAAATGCAGGGTTAAAATTGTTATACATTGGAATTGAGTCGGGTGATGATGAAGTTTTAAAAATGATAAATAAAGGTGAAACATATAATTCTACTTTGGATGGGTTGCTGAAAGCACGTGAGGCGGGAATAAAAGTTTCCGTTATGATACTTAATGGTCTTGGCGGGAAAAAGTATTCTGAGCAACATGCAATAAATTCCGCAAGACTTGTTAATGAAGTACAACCGGAGTTTCTTTCAACTCTCGTTTTAAGTTATCCTTACGGAGAAGATCATTTTATTAAAAAATTTAATGGTGATTTTATTAAGATGACAAAGATGGATTTGATAAAAGAAATGAAAACTTTGATAGAAAATACAGAGTTGGAAAATACAGTTTTCAGAAGCGATCATGCTTCCAATTATCTTGTTCTTAAAGGCAATCTTTCGCGTGATAAAAAGGAAATGCTTGATAAGATTAATTTGGTGCTTGATAACCCTGATTATGCAGATTTGCGAATGGAATGGCAAAGAGGGTTGTAATAAGATATACAAACAAAATCATAAATCTAAAATCATAAATCTAAAATTTTACCAACATAATTAACTTTATGGACAAATACTATTTAGTACTTTCTCCCTTTCTTATTTATCATCGGGACAAACCTAACAGGCAAAACTGCATGTTGATACAATTTCCCGTTTTTCTTTTTTATTAATACAAGTTTCTGGACTGATTCTTCTCCTACAGGTATTATCATTCTTCCTCCTTCACTCAATTGTTCTTCCAACGGTTTTGGTATATTGGTGGGAGCGCAGGTTACAATAATTGCATCAAAGGGACTGTGTTTTTTCCATCCATTGTAACCATCTCCAATTTTAATAAAGATATTTTTATAATCTAATTCTTTAAGCACAGTTTCTGCTTTTTCCCCAAGTGATTTAAAAATCTCAATTGTATAAACAGTATCACAAATCTCAGCAAGTATTGCAGCCTGATATCCAGATCCTGTCCCAATCTCAAGAACTTTATCTTCAGGATTCAGATCAAGTGCATCTGTCATAAATGCCACAATATATGGTTGAGAAATTGTCTGACCTTCTTCGATAGGTAAAGGCGTATCCTCATAAGCATATTCTTGATAAAATTCAGGAACAAATTTATGCCTTGGAACTTTTCGCATTGCATTTAATATCTTTTTATTATTTATTCCACGCCATGCGATTTGCTTTTTTACCATCATTTTTCTTTGATATTCAAAGTCTTTTACATGAGTGGTTTGCCCTATACATTGAGAGAAAAGGAGTACTAAAATAAAAAGAAGTTTTACCGGAAAATTATAATTTAAAAACATGATTGTAAGTTATTAAATTAATAAAAGATTTTTAATCTTCCTTAAAAATAATACATTATGTGGCGAAATAAAAATATTTTCGGATAAAATTTATTTCCTGATTTATTCTTACTTTGAAATTCAAAAATATGGTACTATATGGAATTCAGTTGGCAATAAAATTTGTTACAGATTCACAAATTTTTAAAAAGGCAAATCTTCTTCTTCCGGTGGAGGAGGAATGTCAGCTTCAGTTTGTGGAAGGGGTGCTGCATTCATGCCTTGTTCTGCACTTTCAATTCTCCATGCTTCGAGATTAGTGAAATAACTGATATTTCCGTTTTTCTCCCACTTTCGTCCTTTAATATTAAAAGATATTTTAATTTCAGTATTAATTTCATATTTTTCAATCAGGTCACAACGGTCTTGTGTTAGCTGAAATTTTATTGTTTCTGTAAAATCCCTGCCATTAGCATTTTCTGTTTTTTCCACCACAAATTCTCGTTTTTGAAAACTCGCTGTGATTTGCTGTATATCAAATTTCTCTATTAGTTTCCCTGTCAATTCAAAACTCATTTTTTCTTTTTTTTAAAATTAATAATTTATCTTTTTTTTGTTATTAGCCCAGTATTTAAATATTTCCATGCCTTCTTTTTGCACTATTTGTTCAGAAGGGATTAAACGCTTTTCTTTAGGTTTTGCAAATTCATTATAAATAAAAATATCGTCAAAATTATGATTTTTTGCTTCTTCGAGTGAGCAAGCGTAATATATTTTTTTTACTCTCGCCCAATAAATAGCTCCAAGACACATCGGGCAGGGTTCTGAGCTTGCATATAATTCACAATCATCAAGCTGGTATGAGTTCAGATTTTTACAAGCATCTCTGATAGCATTAATTTCGGCATGAGCTGTGGGATCATTATTTGTTGTTACTGAATTAAACCCTTCACCAATAATTTTCCCATCTTTAACTATAACAGCACCAAATGGACCTCCATTTGTCGAATTGGCATTTTCTTTTGCCAGTTCAATCGCTCTTTTCATAAACTTATTGTTTTCCTTGTTCATAATTTTTTAATTTCAAAATATTGAGTTCTTTATAGAATATAGTTGGTAATCAAATTAGCCACAGATTCACAGATTATAAAAATATTTTTACTACTTACTCCATTATTCCACCATTCTATAACTCCATCTATCCTCTACCAATTACCGTCAATTACAATTAATTACTACTAATTACAACCAATTACAATTATTCCTTTCTCCATCACTATATTATTCCATTACTCCATTTCCCTTTTTTTGTTGGTGATTGATTCGATTTTTTCAGTAAAAATAAAAACTTTTTTCTATCAATAATTTTGGCACCCAAACTTTTAAGATGATCTGTTTCTTGTTGAACATCAATAAAGTCAAAATTCCATTTTTTTAATTTTTTAACTAAAAAATAAAGAGCCACTTTTGAAGCATCTGTTTTCAGGTGAAACATCGATTCGCCAAAGAATGCTTTACCAAGAGAAACACCGTACAATCCACCAACCAGCTTGTTATTAAAATATGTTTCAACAGAATGACAATACCCTTTTTTATGAAGTTTGATGTATGCTTCTTTCATTTCTTGAGTTATCCATGTATCATTCTGATCTTTTCTCGGGATGTTGGCACAGTTTTCAATAACGTTTGCAAAGTTAGTATCAAATTTAACCTGAAAAATATTTTTATTGATTTTTGATAATAAACTTTTTGATAATTTTAATTCATCAGGAAAAAGTAATGTCCTTGGATCTGGCGACCACCAAATAATTGGGGATTCATCAGAATACCAGGGAAAGATGCCCATTGAATAAGCAAGGAGTAATCTTTCGGTGCTAAGATCGCCGCCAACTGCTACAATTCCTTCTTCATTAGAATTATTTGGATCAGGAAAAGAAATTCTTTTGTCTAATAAGTAAACAGGCATCGTGTATTAATATTTATAAAAAACATAGGTATATTTAACAATGAAACACTACAACTCATCCAAACATAAATTAATTATCTGACAAATTTCTTTGACCTCCTTTTCGCTAACAGTAAGGGGAGGAGCAATTCTGAATGAAGTTGGATTGAATAAGAACTGATCTACAACCAGACCGTTTTCAATAAATAATTTCAATAGTTTATTTACTTGTTGTTCATTTTGCAATTCAACAGCCATCATCAATCCTTTTTGCCGGATTTCTTTAACAGCGGGATGACCCGAAAGATTTTTCCTGAAAAAATCACCTTTTTTATTTACATTATCAATAATATCGGATTCTGTTAATAATTTAAGATTTGCCAATGCAGCGGCACAACAAACCGGATGTCCTCCAAATGTGGTGATATGACCAAGTTCAGGATTGAAAGTTAAGGACGACATAATTTCTTTTGACGAAATAAATGCTCCTATCGGCATCCCTCCGCCCATACCTTTTGCAAGACAAAGTATGTCGGGAGTGATACCATAATTTTCGAAACAAAATAATTTCCCTGTCCTGCCGAAACCAACTTGAATTTCATCAAAAACAAGTAAAGTGTTGGTTTCATCACACCTTTTTCTTAATTTTTTCAGGAAGTCGTTTTCAGGTAAAATAATTCCGGCTTCGGCTTGTATCGGCTCAATTACAACGCAAGCTGTTTTTTCATTGATTCTATTTAATTGCTCAATATTATTAAAATCAAGAAATTGTATATCCGGCAGTAACGGACGAAAAGCATATTTCATTTCTTCGTTTCCAAGAATACTTAAAGCACCATGCGTTCCACCGTGATAAGCATTTTTAAAAGCAATAATACCTGTTCTTCCTGTATATCTTTTTGCAAGTTTTAAAGTTCCTTCTATTGCTTCGCTGCCTGAATTAACAAAATATGTGGAATTGAGATTTTCGGGAAGATGATCAGAAAGTTTTTTAGCAAGTTCCACTTGTGGCGATTGAATATATTTCCCGTAAACCATCAGGTGTAAATATTTGTCGAGCTGGTTTTTAATAGCTTCTACGATCTTTGGATGGCGATGTCCGGTGTTGCTTACCGAAACACCAGAAACAAGGTCTATATATTTTTTGCCGTTAACATCAAATAAGTAAATTCCTTCCGCTTTTACGATTTCCAACGCAAGCGGATGTGCCGAAGGCAAAGCGAGGTGTTGAAAAAACAGTTGTCGTTGAGTTAGCATGTTTGTTGTTTTTAATATCACAAAAATACACATTAATGTTAGTTAATTGTTCATAAAAAAATTTCGTTGGTTTGCATTTTTAATTTATAATTGTATTTTTAAGAAAAGAAATAATTATTGCAATGAATAATAAGGTTATAGTCATAACAGGAGCGTCTTCAGGCATCGGGAAAGCATTAGCTAAAGAATATGCATTTATCGGTTACAAAGTTGTTATTGCTGCAAGAAATGAGAAAAAACTAAATGATCTGAGCGAAGAATTGATAAGAAGCGGCTATGAAGTTTACGCTGTTCCAACTGATGTAAGTAAAAATGCTGATTGTAAAAATCTGATAAAGAAAACAATTAACGAATATGGCAGCATTGATATTTTAATAAATAATGCAGGGATTTCGATGCGTGCTTTATTTGAAGATCTGGATATTAAAGTTATTAAGGATCTTATGGATGTGAATTTCTGGGGGACGGTTTTTTGTACAAAATATGCTTTGCCTTATTTGTTGAAATCAAAAGGATCGGTGGTTGGAATTTCTTCAATAGCGGGTTTTAAAGGTTTGCCGGGAAGAACAGGATATTCTGCATCAAAGTTTGCTATACATGGGTTTCTTGAGACATTACGGACAGAAAATCTAAAAAAAGACCTTCACGTTCTTATTGCCTGTCCGGGCTTTACAAATACCAATATCAGAAAAACAGCATTAGGCAAAGATGGTTCGCAGCAAGGCGAAACACCGAGAGACGAAGAAAAAATGATGAGTTCCGAAGAAGTGGCAAACAGAATCAGAAAAGCTGTTGAGAAACGTAAAAGAACTTTGGTAATGACCACACAAGGAAAAATGACAGTTTTGTTAAATAAAATTTTTCCTAAATTAATGGATAAAGTTGTTTACAAACATATGGCGAAAGAACCAGACTCGCCATTCAAATAAATAGAAATATAAAAAAATAAATAATAGAAATGAAAAAATTAACATTAGAAATTAACCCTAAGATCGGATTAGGAGAATTAAAATTTGGTGAAACCAGCGAAAAGATAATCTCTTATCTCGGCGAAGCTGAAGAATTAGAAGATATTGAAGATGATGATGAATTTAATACTGTGATACTTAATTATAGTAAGCAGGGAATATTGGCATTTTATGAAGGTGTTGAAAAATCTGTGCTTTCATGCATCGAAATCAATAATGATAATGCTACTCTATTCGGAAATGAAATTTTTGAAATTAATGAAGCTGCAATCACTAAATTGATGAAAGAAAATGGATATAATGAAATAGAAACAAGTGTTGATGAAGATGGCGAAAAACGTCTGTCTTTTGATGATGCAATGATGGATTTCTTTTTTATTGATGATGAGCTTATTTCTGTAAATTGGGGTGTTTTGGTTAATAATCAGGGTGAGATAGAGGAAATATAAGATTGTTATAGTGTTACATTGTTACATGGTTTGAGGTTTGTAATTTGATGTATAAGTGAGCATTAGATTTTATATTTAAAGTTTCGTAGAGAAAAAAATCATAAATCCCTATATCTGGGATGAAATTCAGTAATAACTTTTCTGAGATATGTTTTATCGAGATGAGTGTATATTTCGGTGGTGGTGATAGACTCATGACCGAGCATTTCCTGAACTGCTCTGAGGTCGGCTCCACCTTCAATTAAATGAGTAGCAAAAGAATGACGGAAGGTGTGAGGACTTATCTTTTTATGGATACCGGCTTTTTCGGATAGGTTTTTAATAATTAAAAATATCATTACCCTCGAAAGCTTTCCGCCTCTTTGGTTCAGAAAAAGAATATCTTCATCTCCTTTTCTCGGACTTTGATGATTGCGAATGTTGGTTAAATAAATTTCAATATGTTTTTGAGCAACTTTTCCGATTGGTATCAATCTTTCCTTATCGCCTTTACCAATAATTTTTATAAAGTCTTCCTTAAAATAAAGATTAGTAATTTTGATATTTGTGAGTTCGCTTACGCGCAAACCACATCCGTAAAGAGTTTCGAGAATAGCTTTGTTTCTTTCGCCTTCGGGTTTGCTCAGGTCAACTGCATTGATGATCATTTCTATTTCATCGAAACTAAGGGTATCAGGCAATTTTCTTCCTATCTTCGGGGACTCTAATAATTCTGTAGGATTGCTTTCAATAATTTCTTCAATTATCAGATAATTAAAAAATGCTTTAATGCCGGAAATTATTCTTGCTTGTGATCTTGCATTTAATCCGGTTTTGTTTATCCACATTACAAAATCCTGTAAAATTGATAATTTTATTTGTTTGGGAGTCAGGTTTAGTTTTTCCTCTTCCATAAAACTAACCAAGAGTTTAATATCGTGAATATATGCCTGAATAGAATTATCTGAAAGCGATTTTTCAAGTCGCAGATAATTTCTAAATCCTTTTATGTAGGAGTCCCATTTCATACAAAGTTAATTAATCCTAAAATCACTATAATCACTCACTACGCCATCCTGTATATGTACATCATCAACTCTTGCCCATGAAGGTCCGATGCGACACCAATCAATAAATTGCTCAAGATTATTTTCTTCGCCTTCTGCTTCGATATAAACCGTACCATCAGTTTTATTACTTACAAATCCGTTAATATTTAATCTTATTGCTGTTTTGTGAGTGTAAAATCTAAAACCTACGTTTTGTACTTTCCCAATGATTTTTATGATAATATTCTTTTTCAAATTTTATACCTTGATTTTGATAGCGTGAAAGTATAAAAAACTTAGGAAACTAATTCTGATAAAAAAATCTAAGTTTTGGTAACAACATTAAACCTGAAACATCAAACTTGAAACGAAAAAACACTCAATAAGCAATAAGCAAGAAAAATGTAGAAATAATGAAAATCCATCCATACGGATTTGCCTCGCTTCATACGGACTCCCTTTAGTCGTTGAATATTGTATGTTGAGTGTTGAATGTTTAATTTTTTAGTTATGATAGAAAATGAAACAAATTCGTTAATTATTTTAAAAGCGAGAGTAAATAAAATTCAATCCCATAATTTTAGTATTCAAGATATTTTTATATATTTGTGCTATCTACAATAATGAATGAATATTATCAAACAGTTTAGTAATATTCATAAAAAATATAAAACCATGAAAAAACTTATACTCCTTATCGTGATAATAAATTTCACAACAGTTTTGCAAGCACAACAAAATACTTTCTCTAAAGTACTCACTGATGTTCCTGAATATGGTATCCAAGCATATTCAGTTGTACCAACTTTTGATAATGCTTATATGATTGTTGGGGATGTAGATTACGAGCAACAAGGCTTAATTATTAAAGTGAATTTAGACGGTAATGTGTTATGGAATAAGACTTTTTACAACACTAATCCTTATCAGTATCGGGATATGATTTTTCATGAAATAATCTCTACAAATGATTCTTGTTTTGTGCTTGTTGGCAGCGCTTATAACGAATCCAGCAATCATTTGGATGCATTATGCATTAAAATAAATTCTGATGGCGATACTCTTTGGTCTAAAACAATCAGCCAAACTGACTTTAGTATTCGAGCCCTTTCAGTTCAACAGGCCAATGATTCGGGATATATTATGACTGGTTATGCAAATAATTTAAGTGCATCTTGTCAAAAGATTTTTGTAGCTAAACTTAACTTGTCAGGTAATTTGCAATGGACTAATCTTTTAGAAGAAAGTAATCTTAAAAATAAAGGGTATTCGGTAAAACAAACACCTGATAGTTGTTATGTCGTAACCGGATTTTTGGAAAACTATCCTCCATTTGACCCTAATGCATTTCTTCTTAAATTAACTCCGACAGGTGAATTTCTATGGGCAAAAAAATATCATCTTTCTACTAATGAAATATGTTTTGGACATGATATAGAAATTACAAACGATGGATTTCTATTTTATTTAGAATTAGGTAATCATATAGCTTTAATGAAAACAGATTTTTCAGGAAATATTTTATGGAACAAATCATATAATCAATACACAAGTTTTTCGTATGAATATTATTCTACAAAATTTCATAAAACATCTGATAGTTGTTATGTTTTTGTATCAGCTGGAGAGTGGGGAAGTGGATTATCAAAAGTCGATTCGGATGGAAATATGATTTGGACAAAGGATGTGTTTCTTAAAGCTACTGATGTTGTAGAAACAATCAATAAAGAATTCTTTGTTATTGGAAATGGTCCAATGTATGGAGTTAAAGACCTAAAATTTGAATCTCCGCAAATAGGAATAATTCAAACTGACTCTCTTGGTAATGAAGAAGATTGTGTTTCTTCAATGAATGTTCAACCAAAAATTGATACCATTATTTCCTCATCTGCTACTTTTACATCTTTGGCAGGAGGAATTGAAAATACAATTCATCCAATTATCAATTCTTTAGTACTGGAATCCGATACTGGCTGTATTGATTTTTTGGGAAGTATTAATGAAACCTTGTTTGAAAAAGAAATTCTTGTTTTCCCAAATCCCTCCAATGGAATTTTTACTGTTAATATTAATAATGAAAAAGCAGCTCAAATAATTATCTACAATACCATGGGAGAAAAAATTTATCAATCCAAACTTTATAATCAAGAATTTGAAATTGATTTATCATCTAAACCAAAAGGTATGTATTTCTACAAATTATTATTTACAGATAATGAAATAGTCACAGGGAAATTGATTATTGCACCGTAGATAAAATTCATGAATTTTATCTACGGTATTATCAAAAAATATCACCAACCGAAAACGACGTAAGACAATACTGAAAATTACGCCGGAAAATGTTAATCCCAATGATTATGGAAAAATTCCAAATGCAAACGTCAAAACAAATAAACATTCCTCCTCGCTAAAACAGGAAATAATATCCCACGGGAAGCCATAAAAAGCATTAACGCTAGCCACATACCATGATTTCCCATAAGGTGAGTTAATAAATATGTTGCGGGTAAGTAAATTATATTTGTAATTTATTAATTAGATGCGTGATTAGCTTCTTAGAAATAATATCAAGAATTATTTGTTGTTTATTGACTGATAAATTGCAAAATATTTAATAATTTTGATTAATTAATTTTAAAATAAAATACTTATGAAAAAACGCTTATTACTAATCAGTAATTCAACAAATTACGGTGAAAAATATTTGGCATGGCCAAGAGAACAAATAAAAGATTTCCTTACATCAACAGATGTCAAACGGGTATTATTTATCCCTTATGCTGGTGTTGGATTGTCTGAAGAAAGTATCGAAAGCTCGTATGATGCTTATGAAAAAAAGGTTGCAGGGGTTTTTAAAGAATTAGGTTGTGAACTTTATTCAATACATAAAGAAAATGATCCGGTAAAAGCTGTAAATGAAGCAGAATCAATTGCAGTAGGAGGGGGGAATACATTCCATTTGGTGTATATGATGCACAAAACAGGTATTATGAAAGCAATTCGCGAGAAAGCACTTGAGGGAATTCCTTATATGGGATGGAGTGCCGGATCTAATGTTGCATGCCCTTCATTAAAAACAACCAACGATATGCCGATAATCGAACCCGAAAGTTTTGATTGTTTAAACCTAATCCCTTTCCAGATAAATCCTCATTATCTTGATGCAAATCCGGAGGGTCACGGAGGTGAAACAAGACAACAAAGAATTGAAGAGTTTCTGGTTGTGAACAGAGAAATGGTAGTTGCAGGTTTACGTGAGGCAACGTCGTTTTTAATTGAAGGAAATTCTATAAAATTGATAGGGAGGAGACCCCTCAGAGTGTTTAAATTTAATCAGGAACCAAAAGAATTTGAGCCTGGAGAGGATATTGATTTCTTATTAAAGAAGTAGTTTAGATAAATATACCTACAAACTGAGTTATAACATTTTACAACCTGCGTTGTGACAAGATGTCAGTCGTGTTTTTCGTAGAATTATTAAAAAAAAACGCCGGTTTATTTAAGCCGGCGTTTTTGTGATCCAGACAGGATTCGAACCTGTGACCCGCAGCTTAGAAGGCTGCTGCTCTATCCAGCTGAGCTACTGGACCAGTATTTTTTAAAGACGTGCAAAATTACTGTTATTTTTACAAATTGCAAAAAAAATTCCAATAAAATATTTACTGATTGTGTTGGAATTAAAAATTTTTATATATTTGCACCTTGATATATAGAGTATAATAAAAAATATTTCCTTTAACAATAAATTTTTGATATGCAGAAAAAAAATAAAATTTACGATTGGACAGGCAAAACGATTTTGATAGCCGAAGATGTAGAAACCAGTAATCAGTATTTCAAAGCTGCTTTATCCAGAACTAACGCAAATCTTCTTTGGGCAGTAAATGGAAAAGATGCTGTTGAACTTTTTAAAAATAATAAGGTGGATTTAGTTTTGATGGATATCCACATGCCACAAATGAATGGTTTTGAAGCTACCATGAAAATCAAAAAAATTAATAAAAGTGTACCTGTCATTATTCAAACTGCATATATTTTGTCTGGAGAAGAAGAAAAAAGTTATGAAGCAGGATGTGATGAGTTTATTGCCAAACCAATAAAATTCAAAGAACTTTTAACTTTGATAAATAAATATTTTAAAAATTAATTCCAACATCCAATCCTATTCTTGGAGCAATGCCATTATATCCGGGTTCCCAAACGTCGCTACCGTAATAGTTGTCGTCGTCTTTATCAAAATTATTAGTTTTTCTAATTCCACCACCAATATAAACATCAAGAGTTATTCGTTTAGCCAAAATCCAGTTGAAGCCAAAAAGTACCCCGCCTCTGTATGATTTAATAATATAATTTTCTTTAGAATAACGGTATTCATCAGGATATTCAAACCAATAATAGTCTTCAGTAGTAAGATCGGTATAATGAAATGATGCATAAGGAGCAAAATATAACCTTTTTACTGTCTTTCTTCCTTCACTTTCAAAAACAAAATATTTATATTGTATTTCAAAATTAAAACCTTCTCTTTCATCTTTCCAATTATCGCGGTAAGTGTATCCGGCAAAGAATTCTAAACTCTTATCAGTTTTTAGAAAACGCTCGTAGCTTAGTTGAAAAGTGCCATTAATAAAAGTTAATGTGCTAAATTTCACTGAATTTAGATAGTTTTTTACGGTATTTGTTTCATCTTGTTCTTGAGCAGATGTTACAGATAAAATGCCAAACATTAGTGCAATAATTAATATTATCTTTTTCATAATAGATGTTTTTATTTAGTTAATTTATTAAAAATTTAAAACGTGATTTATATTTAATAATTATGCCGTAATTATTAAATAATCAAAAATTTCTTGTAAAAATAAACTTTGATAAAAGTAAAATTTTTTTTCAAAAAAGTTTGCAAGTATAAATGTATTTTCTACTTTTGCACTTCCAAATTTTGAAAAGGATTCAAGGTATTCACAATCATTTTCAGATTACTAAATGATTAAGCGTTCTTAAAGTAATGAAGACAATCACTTATTAAGTTAATAATATTAGTTAATGGCTTTTGGAGAGGTGGGTGAGTGGCTGAAACCACATGTTTGCTAAACATGCGTACTTTGAAAAGGGTACCGGGGGTTCGAATCCCCCTCTCTCCGCAAGAGAACAAAAAAATTGTTCGGGGTATAGCGTAGTCCGGTTAGCGCGCCTGCTTTGGGAGCAGGAGGTCGCAGGTTCGAATCCTGCTACCCCGACAAGTAAAAGGGAGTCAACATTTGTTGATTCCCTTTTTTTATATAAATTAACAGGTGTGTTTTCATACAAGAGCAGGAGGACGTCCGTACGGACTACCCCGACAAGTAAAAGGG
>DAOVNY010000009.1 GCA_030630005.1 Bacteroidales bacterium
GAAAACGGGGCAAATTTTGATGTGGATCTTTACAGCAAACAAAAATATAAAGGAGTTGATTTTCTTGCCAACTCAAATATTGTTGAAGTCAATTTTATTGATGAAGAATGGAATATTTTTTCTGATACAATTCATTTTTCCGGGAAAACCGGACATTCGGTAAAGCAACTTTCATTTGAACCAATAGCCGTTTTCATTGACTTGAATGAAAAAACTTGTGATGCCACAACCGACAATTACCAAATCGTTGATACTACGGGTGAACATGATTTTTCAAAAACATATTGTATGCTAAATTTTGAAGAAATATCAGATTCGGCATTTGTACGTATTACACATAATTGGGCAGCACCCGACAGTTTGAAAAATCCAATTGCAGCTTTAACTTTATCGGATTACCGTTACTGGAAAATCGAAGGTATTTTTCCGGAAAACTTTTCTGCCACAGCCAGATTTTTTTACAGCAGAACTACCCACCTCGATGATACACTTCTTGCAAACCAGGAAGATTCATTAGTAATTCTTTACAGGGAAAATGCTTCAGTTGACTGGCAGGGAATTGATTTTTACAGGATTGGAAACTCATACATTGGAAGTATTTTTGTTGAAAATGCACAGCCGGGAGAATACACTCTTGCGGTTTGGGATGCTCAATATGTTGGTGAAAACAAAATATGCAAAAATGAACTGAAATTTGAAGTATTCCCAAATCCCTCCAGCGAGAGTTTTACATTTGTTTTTGAAACCAAAGAAAATTCAATACTTAAGATCTATGATTCTTCATCAAAACTTGTAAAATCTTTCTATACAAAAACCGGAGAAAATATAATAAAATGGGTTCCTTCTGAAGCGGCTTACGGAACATACTTTTTGCGGTTGGTTTCTAATGAAGAAATTCAATTAAATAAAAAATTGCTTTACCTGAAATAATTAAAAAGTTTGTATCGGAAAATGAACTTTCACCTTTAAGTAAAAAAGAAGCTTTGAGACGAATAAAAAATTAAGCAAAACCAATATCTGATGCTTTTATTTTTATCCATGCATCATTATTTTCAGCAAATTTTAATGCTTTTTTTGCATCTTTTCTGTCACCATTATACGATTTGTTTACCTTCACATAATGTGATAAAGTAGCTTTACGGGGTGAAAAAATAACAGCAATTAATCCTGTTATCGGGGTAAATAATAAACTTACAAAAAAAGCATATAAAAAACCTATTTCTCTTCCTTTTCCTTTAAAAGAGAGCAAAAGAACACTCAACAGATAAATAGAAAAAATTGCAATTATTAAATAATTCATAGCTTTTATTATATTTTAAAATTCAATTTGCAAAGTTTGTGCCACTCTTTATATCTCTCTGTGTTCTTGTTTTTTAACAAAGCTCATTCGATAAACTAAATAAATAACTCTCTGAAATCGGAGAATAATATTAATAAAATGTAGTATATTGGGGAAAGGTGTACCAGTGGGCTTTTAGCCCACCGGTCATCTCAATTATAAGCATTTTGTTTTTACCATTTGTCTTTTTTCTTTGCTAAACTTGCAGAAAACAATAATCCTAAATAGTTACCCGATAGTTCGTAATATCCCCTAGACCTTGGTGATACAAGCATATTATCAAATAAATATTCACCATCCATTGCATTTTGAAAGTTCATTACATAAATCATGTTTGCTTTGAGCAATACTCTTTTCGTTGCATAACTTATTCCTGAGCCAATAACGAAACTGCCTTGAACCCAATTCAAAGGACTATCGACCCTCAAGCCAAACATTTCGCGTGCTTCTGTGTCATCTTCGTTGTGGAATGTAACACTCATAGAAGCACTTCCATCGGGAAAGTACATGGCCTTAAGTCCTGTTCGAAAATTAATAAACACTTTTTTGCCAGCCTGAATATTTAGGCAAACCAAAAGAGGTGCAGAAAATGAAGTCATCGCATACATTTTGTCTTTATCAGTATCTCCTCCCACAAATTGAGGGTATAAATCCTCCTCTTTAAAACTATATTGGATATTATAAACAGGTTCTAATGCAACAATAAAACCTGTAATAAACGACCATTTTTTGTCTGGGTAGAAATCATATTCAAATCCGGCATTAAAACCCCACATTGGTTTGTTCTCAAATGTATAATCACCATACTGTGGGTATATTTCTGCCTTATTGTAAATAATCGGTCCTGCTATAATACCCCATTTTCGGTATTTTTTAAGGGCGTAGTATTCCTTGTCTGCCTGAGCATACACTCCTGAAGCAATAATAATGGTGAGGAAAATCCCCACCATTGTTTTTAGTAAACCACTTTTCTTTACCATTTGTCTTTTTTCTTTGCTAAACTTGCAGAAAACAATAATCCTAAATAGTTACCCGATAGTTCGTAATATCCCCTTGACCTTTCTGAAACAAACATATTATCAAACAAATATTCACCATCCATTGCATTTTGAAAGTTCATTACATAAATCATGTTTGCTTTGAGTAATAATTTTTTTGTTGCATAGCTAATTCCTGAGCCAATAACAAAACTGCCCTGAAAACAATTGTATGGGCTTTCAACCTTCAATCCAAACATCTCTCTCGTTTCTGTATCATCTTCATTATGAAAAACAACACTAAGATCTGCTTCGCCTGATGGAAAGTACATTACTTTGAATCCGGTCGAAAAATTAGCAAATACTTTTTTACTAACCTGAATGTTTAACCTTACTAACAAAGGCAATGAGAAAGAGGTCATGGCATACATTTTTGCATTATCAAGCCAGTCTTCTAAAAAATGAGGGTATATATCTTCTATTTTAAATTGATAATGAAGATTATAAACAGGTTCTAAAGCAACAATAAATCCTGTAATAAAAGACCATTTCCTCTCAGGATAAAAATCATATTCAAAACCTGCATTAAAACCAAGCATTGGTTTGTTCTCGAATGTGTAATCGCCATATTGGGGTACTAATTTGGCGCGATCATAAAGTATTGGACCGGCAATAATGCCCCATTTACGGTATTTTTTAAGGGTATAGTATTCCTTATCTGCCTGAGCATACACGCCTGAAGTAATAATAATGGTGAGGAAAATCCCCACCATTATTTTAATTAAGATTTTGCTTACCATGATAGCACTAAATTATTGCTTTTACTGGCATATTCGTAGTAACCGAAAACTGATGACCAGTTTTTTGCCCTATAACCTGGAAAAGCACCCCACCTTCGAACTCTTTTGTTGATACTTTTTCTCTTTTTTCGCTCCCAGCCTGACCATTCTTGTGCTTTTACAGTACTACAATCGCTATCATAAAAATAACTCTGGTTGGCTACACCAAGGCTCATCCTGTATTTTTTCCATTTGCTGCCTCGTTTTTTGTAAGAAGTGATCTGAGCCTCGGATGTACCTTTCCACGGATAGGCATGAAAATGAACATGCATTTTGACTTTTTTCTTATAAGCATAAGGATCGTATACATCTTTCCCTTTCCAAGATTTGCAGTTTGCACTACGTGATCCTTCGTCAAGATTGGTAATAACATTGGGTTCATCCAATACGGTCATATCACCATTATTAAAGCGAATTAACTTATTAATATCGCCATCTATAAATTCAACAAATCCATCCTTTACGAGTTTCAGAAGGGAAGTTCCGATTTTTACTTCTCCGTTCTTGTTTAACATTGCCATCTCGGCAATACTAAAAACATAAGTGTTTGATGGGTCGTTTGCAAAGTCGAGGATATCGTTGTCAAGCCAGTTTTCTTCTTCAACAATAAAAAACTGTCTCATTGAGTTTGTAAAATTAAGTGAATTCTCAAAATCAATTAAAGGCTGCTGATAGATAAATCTAACTTCCTCTTCCTTTTCGTTCAATAAACTATCATTCAGATAACCATATTGAGCCAAAAAAGCATCATCCAATGTTTCCATTTGCTGTTCAAGACTTTTGATGGTTGAGTCATAAGCATCAGTAGTGGTATATTCAAGCATGGTTATGGAAGTTATGGAAGTTTTGCTACCATCGCTTAAAGTAATTAGTTTGACACTACTGTAACTGTCGTTGCTTAGTTGCTCATTGGTTGTTTCTTTTGAGCACCCAAACATAAAAATTGTTGCCAGTACAACAAGATAAATATTTTTTTTCATTTCCTAATTTTTTATAAAATTAAATAATCTCCCAATTTTCTTACACGACCGGAAAAACTAACCGTGCAGACTTTGGCAAAGTCTGAAAATGTTTTGCTGATTTTAATCCTTTTTTGCCAAAAAGGTTATTATATTATTTATTGCTGCTCTGAAACAACCGGCATTATTCAGAACAGCTAATAATGTCCAAATTATTTTTACCCAAAATATAAATATTCCTACAATTACAATAAAATTGACATTTGTACCGATAGCTATCGGTATTATTTTTTTGAGAAACAGTAAAATAAAAGAATCTTGTATTTGTAAAAAAACAACAAATAATGATATTAAACAAGCAAAATGCATAATAGTAAGTATTAAGACAGGTAGTAAAAAATCTTAAAGGTATGTTGGAAAGATTTCGTAGAGGGGGGAATATTTGGTTAAATACCAGCATCTTAAAAAAACTTTTCTTTTTCAATAACAGGCTATATGTTTTTTTAATGTTTAACATTTTATTAAACAATACATGGCAGTTATTATATTTTGTAATTCAATCTGTAAAGTTTGTGCTGTTCTTCGCAAAGTTTGTGCCACTCTTTATCTCTCTCTGTGTTCTAATTTATTAAAAAACTCATTCTACAAACTAAATAATTAAACCTCTGAAATCGGAGAGTAATTTTATTAAAATCAATAGTTTTGAGTTTCGGGTTCAGCAATGACAACCACAACCTCAAACTTGAAACCTGAAACCTGAAACTATTTGAGTTTATTAACTATCTATTGTTGAATAATTTATAAATTGAAAGTATTTCCTAAAGAATAAATAATACTTTTGCACCCAAATTCATAGACTAAAATCATAGATGAAAAAACGCATCTGGCAATACTTAACAGTGGTTTTGATAATTATTTCATTGTCTTCATTTCCTTTTAAAGGGAGAAATGACCAGATGGCTGACGATGTAAAAAGGTTTTTGTATTCTGTGCCTGATAATCTTATTACGGATATTGATAAAGAAATTATCGATAGAAAGTCAGAGCGAAGCGACAAAATATTTACAAACCTGTACAAACGATATAGATTTAACGCTTCGGTTCTTTTCAGTGAAAAAGGAAAGATTATTTATAAAAATGCCTTCGGAATGGCAGACTTCAAATACAAAAAAGAACTAAATACTCATTCGGCTTTTCAGCTTGCTTCTGTTTCGAAGATGTTCACAGCCATGGCAATTATGATTTTGAAAGAAGAAGGCAAACTAACTTACGAAGACGACGTCAGAGATCATATAATTGATTTTCCTTACAAGGAAATTACAATACGAAATTTATTAACTCATCGCTCAGGACTTCCGCGATATATGTCCATTGCGCACAAACATTGGAAAAACAAAAGAAAACCTCTTACAAATGATGATATGTTGGAACTTTTCAGGGAACATCCTCCTCAGCAATATTTCAGCCCCGATAATGGCTTTCATTATTGTAATTCGAATTATACGGTTCTCGCAAGTATAGTTGAGAAAATTTCGGGATTAACATTTGACAAATTTGCAGAGGAAAAAATATTTAAGCCTTTAAACATGAACGATTCATTTGTTTATAATATGAATGACGATTCACTGGTTCCAAATAATATTCCCAAAGGTGTTACCGGATACAGATACCGCGGATGGAGAATTGTTAGAGAAAGCAATGATTACCTCAACGGGGTGATGGGTGATAAAGGTGTTTATTCGAGTGTTGAAGACCTTTTTAAATTCGATCAGGCAATGTATAACGAAACACTTGTTAGTGATTCCACTTTACGTGAAGCTTTTGAGCCTGGCAGTCCTAAATACTGGAAAAGAAGAAATAATTACGGATTTGGCTGGCGAATAAAAGAAAGAGAAGACAGCACAGTTTTTCATTACGGATGGTGGAAAGGATTTCGAACTTTTTATATCAGGGATATGAAAACCGAAAAAACCATTATAGTTTTAAGTAATAAAGATAAAGGTCCAAGCTCACAAATCTTCTGGAATATCCTGCGTGATGAAAGAGATCCGCTTGGGTTTATTGAGCCGTTAAATTAATTCACAACAAGTTTAAACCCAATTCCGTGTACATTTATAAGTTCTACCGAAGGATCTTCTTTCAGATATTTTCGTAGTTTGGTGATATAAACATCCATACTTCTGGCATTAAAATAGCTATCGTCAAACCAAATTTTGTTCAGGGCATCTCTACGATCAACTACCTGATTGAAATTTTCGCAAAGTATTTTTAAAAGCTCAGATTCTTTTGATGTTAATTTTTGTTTTTTTCCCTGAATCGACAATATCTGCCGATTATAATCAAAAGTGAATTTATTTATTTTGAAAATATTTTTATCTGCTTGATTTCCTTTATTGTCGCTCGTACGCCGGAGAACTGCTTTAATCCTAAGCAATAATTCTTCCATACTGAACGGCTTTGTAATATAATCATCAGCTCCTATCTCAAAACCTTTAAGCTTATCTTCCTGCATTGATTTTGCCGTAAGAAAAATGATTGGAATTTCTTTGTTGGTTTGTCTTATTTCTTTGGCAAGAGTAAAACCGTCTTTTACAGGCATCATCACATCAACAAGACAAAAATCAAAAGATTCGTTTTTAAACGATTCATAAGCTTCCTGCCCGTTCACACATAAAACTGTCGGATAGCCTTTTGCTTCGAGATATGACTTTAAAATTGTTCCCAAATTTTTATCATCCTCCGCCAGTAAAATTTTTGTTTTTTTCTTTTCCATTTTTTTGATGTATTAATTGTTTTCCAAAGGTAAGAATATTATAAACTTTGTTCCTTTTTTCAATTCACTTTCCAGAGTTATCTTGCCACCGTGTTTTTCAACTATTGCCTTAACATAATTCAATCCCAATCCAAAACCTTTAAAATCATGCACATTACCTGTTGAAACACGATACAATTTTTCAAAAATTCTTTTCTGATCTGTTTTACTTATTCCTATTCCGTTATCACTTATCGTGATGTTTATTCCTCCTCCTGCATTTTCGGTTGAGATAATGATCTCAGGATCTTCAAGAGTATATTTATTTGCATTATCAAGCAAATTATAAATAACATTTGTAATGTGCATTTTATCGGCATTCAATACACTGTGATCTGCCTTGAGACCGGTAATTATCTTTCCGTTTTTTCTTTCTACCTGTAGTTTTACATTTTTTATTGTATTCAGTATCACTTTATGAATATTCACACTTTCCTTTTTCAATGATAATCTACCTTTATCCAAAACCGCAGTCTGCAAAACTTTCTCAGCCATCCCGCCAAGGCGCTTATTTTCTTCATCTATCATTCGGATATATGTTTCATAAATATCTTCCGATTTTCTGATATCTTTATCTTTCAATGCTTCACAAGCAAGTGAAATAGTAGATATGGGAGTTTTAAATTCATGCGTCATATTATTTATAAAATCGTTTTTTATTTCCGAAAGTTTCTTTTGCCTGAAAATAGTATATATCGTAAATGCAAACGAAAGGATTATCACTAATATTAAAACAACCGAGATAGATAAAAGAACCCATAATCGACTGATCAAAAATATTTTCATATTTGGAAAATACATCATAAGATAACTCGGATTTATTTGCATTTCGCTTGGATATAAAGTAAACGCAAAACCTTTATTCAGAAGTTCATTGGGATATCTTCCGGTTTTCTGAAATATCAATCTGTTGCGGGCAGGATTAAAAACACCGAACTCAAATTGTGTAATAATTCCTTTGTTTTTCAATTCAATAGTTAATAATGAATCAAGAATTTTTCTGTTAAGCTTTTCTTCAATAGTAACTATTTTGTTAAAATCCATAAAATTTTGAAAAACATCCTGAGCCAAACGCGATTGCTGCATAAACAAATCATGTTCGGTAGCACCGCCAATCGAACTATTGAAATTATTTTTCAGAGAATCAATGGATTGAAGCATATTCGACCTGCGGGTATTTATTCTCATCTTTCGCTGTAGCTGTTTCGACATTTCAATTTTCTCAAGTTTTATCACAACTTTAGAAACCGCATCATCAACATTCCTTACAAAACTGCTTTCTTCAACTTTAATGGCATTTTTTATCCAGTAAACCTGTATCACCATTAAACCTATTAAGGCAAAGCTTATTAAACTTATTATGAGAATTATATTCTTTTTCATTTTACTTGAATCACAGCACAAAACTATCTCTTAAATTTATGATATACAGGTTTTTAACATTTTTTAACTTTTGTTAAAGTCGCTTAACATTATATGATGGTTTCATGATGTAGTTTTGTATCATCATAATTTAAAAAAATTGGTTAATGCCCAAAATTTTATGTTTGATTATACAAGGTGCAAATAAAATATACTAATTCTTAACAGATATGCGAAGCAATAGCTGTTTAGAAGTAGTTATGCGTTGCAACAAACATTTAATAATTTTGCAAATCTGTTTAGCATTAGTATAATTCATAAGTTTTTGGTTTTTGGTTAAAAAAAAAGCGGTTATTAAAATGACCGCTTTTTTTGTTTTACTTTCTTTAACAAATATTTCCTGATTTTTTCTAATTTTATGCAAAATTTAAAATCCTTAATCTATGATAAATTTAAAAGTAAACATTGACAAAGTTTCAGATTTTATCTCTGAAAAAGAAATTAACACATTTCAAAATGAGATACAAACTCACTTTCAGTCAATAATAAATAAAACCGGAAAGGGAAATGATTTTCTTGGTTGGGTCGATCTTCCAAACGAAATCAGTGATGATTTACTAAATAAAATAGAAGCTGATGCTGCGAAAATTAAAAAACTCGCAAAGCTTTTTGTGGTTATCGGAATTGGTGGTTCGTATCTCGGAGCACGTGCAGTTATCGAGGCTCTCAGTCATAATTTTAATTCCCTTCTTCCCGAAAAGGAATTTCCACAAGTGCTTTTTGCCGGACAAAATATTGGCGAAGATTATCTTGCCGATCTTCTTGATGTTCTTGATAAAAACGATTATGCACTTGCCGTGATTTCAAAATCCGGAACTACCACCGAACCGGCAATTGCTTTCAGATTGTTAAAAAATCATCTTGAAAAAAAATACGGGAAAAACGGTGCCAGCGAAAGAATTATCGCCATCACCGACAAGGAAAAAGGTGCATTAAAACAACTTTCCGACAAGGAAAATTATTCGACATACATTGTGCCTGATGATGTTGGAGGCAGATATTCGGTTTTAACTCCGGTAGGATTATTACCTGTTGCAGTTGCCGGATTTAACATTCGCAAACTGATAAATGGTGCAAAAGAAATGCGTGAATTTATTTTTTCTGATCTTACTTCGTTAAATAATCCGGTTGCTTTGTACGCTGCCACACGCAATGTCTTGTACCGCAAGGGAATGACAACAGAAATAATGGTAAATTATCAACCAGCATTATTTTATTTAACCGAATGGTGGAAACAACTTTTCGGCGAAAGCGAAGGAAAAGAAAATAAAGGAATTTTTCCTGCCGGAGTGAGTTTTACAAGCGACCTTCACTCAATGGGACAATATATTCAGGAGGGATTGAGAAATATTTTTGAGACCGTACTTTCTGTCGAAAATCAAAAAAGAACTCTTAAAATTCCTAAAGTTGATGAAGATATGGATAAGCTAAATTACCTTGCCGGAAGAAGAATTAACGAAGTAAATAAAAATGCCGAACTTGGTACTGCTTTGGCTCACGTTGATGGAGGGGTTCCAAACATAAAAATAACAATAGATAAAGTTGATGAGGAAAATCTTGGTCAGTTAGTTTATTTCTACGAAATGGCTTGTGCTGTCAGCGGATATATTCTTGATGTTAATCCTTTCGATCAGCCGGGTGTTGAAGCATATAAGAAAAATATGTTTGCACTTTTGGGTAAACAGGGATTTGAAAAAGAAACTAAGGAAATTTTATTAAAAATGAAAAATAACGAATAGGTTGCTAACCTTTTTTTAGGTTAGTAACTTTAAAAATTTAAAATGACTAAAATTTAAAAATGAAATTTATTGAATTAGTAAAAAAACGACAAAGTGTAAGAAAATATTCCAGCAAATCCGTTGAGAAAGAAAAAATTAAAAAATGTCTCGAAGCAGCAAGGTTTGCTCCTTCGGCAAGTAATTCTCAACCTTGGAAGTTTATAGTTGTTGATGAACCGGAATTGAAAAATAAAGTGGCAAAAGAAACCTACGATAAAATTGCCTATTTCAACAAATTTACTCTTGAAGTTCCGGTAATTGTGGTGATAACTCTGGAAAAAGTAAAACTAATTACACAACTTGGACAAATAATTAAAAAGAAAGAATGGAAGCTGATAGACATTGGAATTGCAGCCGAACATTTTTGTCTTCAAGCCGAAGAAGAAGGTCTCGGAACTTGTATGCTGGGCTGGTACAACGAAAAACCAATAAAGAAACTTCTTAATATTCCTGACAAAAAAAGTATTGCTTTGATAATTAGCGTTGGTTATGCACCGGAAAATTACAAACATCGCGAAAAGACAAGAAAAAGTATAAATGTTATTTGTAGCTATAATTCGTATTAAATTTAAAAATTGAAATTGACTAAAAAATATTTGGAATATTGGAATGTTGGAATTATGAATCCACTCTAAAAACCAAAAAATAAAAAATGCCACGAAAGCACCAAGACACAAAAACCCACAAAACAAATATTGTCAATTGATTGGCTTTGGTGGGATTTAGTGATTTTGTGCTTTAGTGGCTAAAAGCACTTTTCGGAATGGACTTAATGCTGAAAAGATGAATGTCCATTTTTTAAAACTGATTGATGGAAAATTTGAGAACATACGGAAACAAACCGTTTAAAATTGCTGTAATTCACGGTGGTCCGGGAGCAAGTGGAGAAATGGCTCCGGTAGCTAAATTGCTTTCATCAAATTATGGTGTTTTAGAACCACTTCAAACATCCAAAACTATTAACGGTCAGATTGAAGAATTAAAAATTATTCTCAAAAAAGATGCTAATTTGCCAATAATTTTAATTGGTTTTTCGTGGGGTGCGTGGCTCAGTTTATTGTTTGCAGCACAACATTCCGAATTTGTCAAAAAACTTATCCTTATCGGATGCGGTAGTTTTGAAGAAAAATATGCTTTACAAACTCAGGAAACAAGACTTAGTCGATTGACAGATGAAGAAAAAGATAAAGTGGAATTTCTGAAACAGATATTAAATAATTCAAATTCCGGTAAAAAAAATGAAGCCTTTTGCAGACTGGGAAAGATCTTCAGTAAAGCCGATTCTTACGACCCGGTAATTGATGAAAACGAAACTATAAATTGTAATTTTGATATTTGTCAAAGCGTTTGGGATGAAGCCTCCGAATTAAGAAAAAGCGGAAAACTCCTGAAAATCACAAAAAAGATAAAATGCCCCGTTGTGGCAATCCACGGAGATTTTGACTCACATCCCGCCAAGGAAACACAAAAACCTTTAAAAGAAAATTTGAAAGACTTTCGATTTATTTTACTCAAAAATTGTGGTCATAAACCATGGATGGAACGACAAGCAAAAAACAGATTTTATGAGATACTTAGTGAAGTCTTAATATAAAATGTTTGTCATTTTAATTTCACTTGGAAAAAAACGATAACTTTAGTCACTCAAAACTTTAGTCACTTTAGACACTTATTTTATGAAAGGATACATTCAAATTTATACCGGAAACGGCAAAGGCAAAACAACTGCTGCCATTGGGCTTGCTGTTCGTGCTGCGGGTCATAACAAACATTGTTTTATTGGGCAATTTATGAAAGGCCGTAAATATGGAGAATTAAAAACCCTGCAGAAAATTCCACAAATAGAAATTGAACAATTCGGCATTACTAAATGTATTACCAAAGAAGAAGTAACCGAAGAATACAAAGAAAAATCTAAAAAAGCTTTACAGAAATGTGTAAGCAAAATGCTTTCGGGTAAGTATGAAATTATTATTTTAGATGAGATAAATGTTTCTGTTTGGTTTGGACTGATAAAAGAAAAAGATGTTCTCGATCTAATCGCAAAAAAACCTGAAAATGTTGAATTGATTTTAACAGGCAGATATGCATCGGAATCAATAATTGAAAAAGCAGATTTGGTTACAGAAATGAAAAACATTAAACATTATTATGATAAAGGTGTAAATGCCAGAGATGGAATTGAGAGATGAAATTTAAAATTTAAAATGATAAATTTAAAATTCAAATGAACCCAATTGGAATAATTCACAGTCCTTTTAAAAACAAAACAGATATGCCGATACAAAGTGTCGGTGCAAAAGAAATAAAAGGTTATATCGAAATATTTCCGGAATTTTTACCCGGGATAAAAGATTTAGATGGTTTTAGTCATATTTATGCAATTTACACATTTCACAAAAACAAGGATTACAAATTAATTACCAAACCTTTTCTTGATAATACCGAAAGAGGTGTATTTTCGACCCGTGCCCCAAAACGCCCTAATCCAATCGGACTTTCTATTTTTAAAATTGAATCAATCAAAAATGAAAAAATTTATGTCAGCGGTATTGATGTTTTGGACGAAACACCTTTGCTTGATATAAAGCCCTACGTTTCGAAATTTGATGTTATAAATAATACGAAAAACGGCTGGTTAGAAAATGTAATACACAAAAGTGAAAATCATAAATCGGATGATAGGTTTTAAATTTTAGAATTTAGAACAAAACGAAAAAATCCTCCCGTACGGGAGGATTTGCAAGCATCCAGAACCATTTATTCCTTTTCCATCAGCATTTGTTCAATTACCTTCGGAAAATGCTCATATTCCAGTTTGTGAATTTTTTGAGCAATTGAATCCGGAGTGTCATTACTTTCAATATTAAATTTTGCCTGGAAAATAATTTTTCCTTCATCATATTTTTCGTTTACATAATGAATTGAAATTCCGGTTTCGGTTTCTTTATTTTCGATAACAGCTTGATGTACTTTACCGCCATACATTCCTTTTCCTCCAAACTTGGGTAAAAGAGCAGGATGAATATTTATGATCCGGTTATGGAATTTTTTAAGAATATTTACAGGAACAAGCCATAAAAAACCTGCTAAAACAATAAAGTCAATTTCACGTAAAGTTAAAATATCAAAAACTTTATCTGAATTATAAAAATCATCACGATCAAAAACAACTGACGGAACATTCAGTTTTTTTGCACGTTCCAGAACATAAGCATCTTTTTTATCAGATAAGATAAGTGATATTTCAACATTATCTTTATCACTAAAATATTCGGTTATACGTTGAGCATTAGTGCCGCTACCGGAAGCAAAAATTGCAATCTTCTTCATATTTTTATTTTATCATTTAATCATTTTCGCATTTATCAATGTCCCACTAAATTTGTAGTATTATCCCAAATAAAACACACTTTTTTAAAACATATTTTGGGAAACCAACTCCAAAATTAGTATCTTTCCGAAAAATTATGATTTTTAATTTTAAATGTTTTTATCAAATAAACATATAACGCTGTGTTTTAATTATTTAGTGTTTTGTATGTTTAAATATATAATTTTTTCTTTGCTTTTATTTGATTAAATTCATTTCTTTGCAACTTGTTAAACCAAAAATTAAACAATTATGTCAGACATTGCAACAAGAGTAAAAGCTATCATCGTTGATAAGCTTGGCGTTGATGAAGGTGAAGTTACACCAGAAGCTAGTTTCACTAACGATTTAGGCGCAGATTCACTTGATACTGTGGAATTAATTATGGAATTCGAAAAAGAATTCAATATTGCTATTCCTGATGATCAGGCTGAGAAAATCGCTTCAGTAGGTGAAGCAATTTCATACATTGAAAATAACGCATAAAACAAAAATTTCATTTTAATATGGAGTTAAAAAGAGTAGTTATTACAGGTTTTGGCGCACTAACTCCCTTGGGAAATACCGTTGACGAATTATGGAACGGATTAATCAATGGAGTTAGTAGTGCTGCTACCATAACAAATTTTGATGCCACAGACTTCAAAACGCAAATTGCGTGTGAGTTAAAAAACTTTAATCCTTTAGATTTCTTTGATCGTAAGGAAGCAAGAAAATATGATCCATACGCACAGTTTGCATTAGTTGCCGCTGATGAAGCTATCAGAAATTCGGGTCTTGATCTGGAAAAAGTAAACGGCGACAGAGCCGGAGTTATTTGGGCATCAGGAATTGGAGGTTTGATAACATTTACAGAACAAATTAGCGACTATGCCAGAAGCGATAGAAATCCTCCAAGGTTTAATCCGTTTTTTATTCCAAAGATGATTGCTGACATAGCTGCCGGTCATATTTCGATAAAATATGGTTTCAGAGGTCCGAATTATGCTACTGTTTCTGCATGCGCCTCTTCAGCAAATGCACTTGTTGATGCATATAATTATATACGCCTTAACAAAGCAGACATCTTCATTACCGGAGGTTCTGAAGCTGCAATTTGCGAATCGGGAATAGGTGGTTTTAATGCCATGCACGCAATTTCCACAAGAAATGATGATCCAAAAACAGCATCTCGCCCATTTGATAAAGACCGTGATGGTTTTATTCTTGGAGAAGGAGGTTGTGGTCTTATTTTTGAGGAACTTGAGCATGCACTTAATCGTGGAGCAAATATTATTGCAGAGGTTGCAGGTGGTGGTCTTTCAGGAGATGCTTATCACATGACAGCCCCACACCCTGAAGGTCTTGGTGCAATAAATTCGATGAGAGCTGCTATTGAAGATGCCGGATTAAAACCCGAAGATATCGACCATATTAATACTCATGGTACTTCAACTCCTGTTGGAGATATTGCAGAACCAAAAGCAATTGTTTCTCTTTTCGGAGATCATGCATATAAAATAAATATTAACTCAACCAAATCAATGACCGGTCACATGTTAGGTGCTGCCGGTGCTATAGAAGCTATTGCTACTGCCCTTACAGTTCAAAATGATATTATTCCACCTACTATTAACCATTTTACTGATGATCCTGATATTGATAATAAATTAAACTTTACATATCATAAAGCTGTGAAAAGAGTTGTCAATTATGCCCTTAGTAATACTTTTGGTTTTGGTGGTCATAATGCTTCAATATTATTAAAAAAATTCATTGGATAAAAATTGAATTTATTTTTCATTAATTCTGTTAAAGCTTTTTTTTCTTCTGAAAAAGAACTAATCTATTCCATAAAAAATATTTTGGGATTTTATCCAATAAATATTTATTTGTATCGTCTTGCTTTTCGTCATAAATCGGTTGCACAAAAAATTTCAAATGGTGTAAAACACAGCAACGAAAGATTAGAGTATCTTGGCGATGCCGTTTTAGGATCGGTTGTTGCTGACTTTCTCTTTAAAAAATTTCCCTATAATGATGAAGGATTCCTTACCGGGATGAGATCAAAAATAGTTAGCCGTTCTACATTAAATAAGCTTTCTTACAAACTTGGCATTCACAAACTGATACGTTCGAACGGTGAATCAAAAATCCTGGCAAAATCAATGAACGGCGATGCTTTTGAAGCCTTGATAGGAGCTATTTATCTTGATAAGGGTTATAATTTTACCAAAAAGGTTATTATTAATCGTATCATCAAAATTCATTTTGATATTGAAGAACTTGTAAAAACTGATGTTAATTCAAAAAGTAGTTTGATAGAATGGGTTCAAAAAGAAAAAAAGTCTATTGAATTTAATGTTGTTGATGAAATTGGTGAAGGTTACAAAAAACTTTATGTTGTTGAAATTGTTATTGATAATAAGTCAATCTGCAAAGGACAAGATTTCTCAATAAAAGGTGCAGAAAGATTAGCTTCTGAAAAAGCACTGACAATAATTCTCCCTGATGAAAAAAAAATTAAAAATAGAATTTGATATTCAATCAGAATATACTTTATTCGGTGTCTCCAGCCAATTGAAAGATTATCGTCTTGTGTTTCATATCAACAATGATTTGAAACTAAATTTTAAGAGGATGGAAGGCTTGCCTATTGCAAACGGGAAAAAAGATAAGGAAAACAAATTTTCTTTTTATTATTATGTTGATGAAGAATCTCATCATATTTATTCTTTTATCTCCAATCATAATCAAAATGGCAGACTGCTTCCTTCGGTAAAGCAAATTGATTATTTTTTCATCATCAAAAATCATATCAAAAACAAACAAAAACAACATTTCATAAGCTCTATCCGAAAAATCCGTAATGTTATAGCTGTTTATGAACTTGATATAAAAAAGATCAAAAATGCAGACTTTCTACTTTCCGACATGGAAATCCATATTACCGAATTAATACGCAAGAAGAAAGAAGAATTAAAGAAAATACTTCAAAAAAAAGATAAATAACTTTTTTTCGGAGGGAATGAAGTATGTTACAACACATCCTTAAATTGCTTCAAAAATCTGCTGTCATTTTCGAAAAATAAACGCAGATCGTTGATCTGATATTTCAGCATAGTTATTCTTTCTATTCCCATACCAAATGCAAAACCTGTGTATTCTTTACTGTCAATTCCGCAATTTTCGAGAACATTTGGATCAACCATTCCACATCCAAGTATCTCAACAAAACCGGTATATTTACAAATATTACAACCTCTTCCACCACAAATATTACACGAAATATCCATTTCGGCAGAAGGTTCGGTAAACGGGAAATATGATGGACGGAAACGAATTTTTGTTTCCTCACCAAACATCTCTTTTGCGAAATAAAATAAAGTTTGTTTCAAATCGGCAAAAGACACATCTTTATCAACATACAAGCCCTCAACCTGATGAAAAATACAATGAGCACGAGCAGAAATAGCTTCGTTACGAAAAACTCTTCCGGGATAAATCTCTCTAATTGGTGGTTGTGAGTTTTCCATAGCTCTCACCTGAACCGAAGAAGTATGTGTTCGAAGGGCGATATCAGGATCTTTTTCAATAAAAAAAGTGTCCTGCATATCTCTTGCCGGATGCTCTTCAGGGAAATTCAGAGCGGTAAAATTATGAAAATCATCTTCTATCTCGGGACCTTCATTTACCGTAAATCCTATTCTTGAAAAAATATCGTTTATTTCATTTCTGATAATCGACAAAGGATGCCTTGCACCAAGTTGAATATATTCGGTGGGCATGCTAAGATCTTTATCACTTTTTTTAGTTTTCGCACCTGCCTGAAAGTTTTTCTGCTCAGAATTAAGTTTTTCCTTGGCTTTGTTTTTTAATTCATTCAGCAACAAACCCATTTCTTTCCTTTGTTCTTTAGGAATATTTTTAAATTCTGCAAACAAATCCTGAATTTGTCCTTTTTTCCCAAGAAATTTTATCCTGAAATTTTCAAGAACTTCAAGGTTTTCGGATTTAAATTCGTTTATTTCGTTAAGGATATTTTGTATTTTTTCTTTCATTATCTGATAATTTTCTTCGATCCGGAAATATTACTCTAAAATTTCCATGGTCATTGTAACCGGTTCAATAGGTCTGTTGCCCATATCTTTATTTGTTTTTACAGCAGCAATTGTATCAACAACATTCAATCCGGAGATTACCTCACCAAAAACAGTATATGCTCCATCAAGATGAGGAGTACCTCCTAATGTTTTATAAACTTCACGTTGCTTTTCGGTAAACTTAGTATTCATTTTTTGTTCCAACATATTCAGCAATTGATCGCTAAATTTTCTTCCCTGAACAATATAAAATTGCGAACCTGATGATTTTCTTTCAGGATTTACCATATCCCCTTCTCTCGCAGCAGCAAGAGCACCTTTTTTATGAACTAATTCCGGAAGAAATTCTGCATCAATCATATAACCGGGATCTGTTACACCTCTGGCACTTTCACCTCCTTGTATCATAAAATTATTAATCACCCTGTGAAATTCCGAACCATTATACCATCCGCTTTTTATCATTTTGATAAAATTATCACGATGCTTTGGAGTTTCGTTATAAAGTTTTACGGTAATATCTCCTTTATCAGTATGAATGATAACAACAGTTTCTTTTTCTGTTTGTGCAAAAGTTGAAGCAGTTGCAAATAAAAACATTAACATAAATATTGAAAAAATTCTTTTCATAATAATAATTTTTAAAACTCTTGCAATATTACTAAATTATGGGAAAATAAGAAAATTTGCTTTTATTATTTAATTACCCGCTTATGTTTCCAAATTGTTTATTCAGGGAAATTTGTAGTACACCCCATGTTGATTTATGCCGGAATTTATATATTTTTGTAAATAAATCCATAAAGAAATTATCTGTGATCCCTAAAGAAACCATACAAAATATTATTGAAACTGCCCGTGTTGAAGAGGTGATAGGAGATTTTGTTTCAATAAAAAAACGAGGAGTAAACTTTGTTGGCTTATGCCCGTTTCATAATGAAAAAACGCCTTCGTTTGTAGTTTCTCCTGCCAAAGGAATCTATAAATGTTTTGGCTGTGGGAAGGCAGGAAATGCAATAAATTTTGTGATGGAGCATGAGCATTTTTCATACCCGGAAGCTCTGAAATATCTTGCCAAAAAATATGCAATTGAAATTGAGGAAGAGGAACAAACTCCCGAACAAATTAAAGCACTGAATGAGCAGGAAAGTCTTTTTAGTGTTACAGAATTTGCCCGCAAATATTTCTCCGAAAACCTTTTCAATAAAGAAGAAGGAAAAGCTATTGGCTTGTCGTACCTTAAAGAAAGAGATTATAATGAGGATTTGATAAAGAAATTTGAGTTGGGTTATTGTATTGATAAATGGGAAGATTTTACCGGTCATGCTTTAAAAAACGGATATAATTTAAGTTATCTCGTTAAAACAGGACTTACCATTTCAAAAGACGGTAAACATTACGATCGCTTTCGCGGAAGGGTAATGTTTCCTATCCACAGTTTGTCGGGAAGAATTATTGGTTTTGGCGGGCGTATTCTCTCACCTGAAAAAAGCAAGGCAAAATATGTTAACTCTCCCGAATCTGATATTTATCATAAAAGCAAGGTCCTTTACGGGATTTATTTTGCCAAAACAGCCATAATTAAAAATGATAATTGTTATCTCGTAGAAGGTTATACCGATGTAATGTCGATGAATAAAGCAGGTATCGAAAATGTTGTGGCTTCTTCTGGAACTTCTCTCACCAACGACCAGATACGACTGATAAAACGTTATACACCGAATATTACAATTTTGTATGATGGTGATGAAGCGGGAGTAAAAGCCTCATTCAGGGGGATTGATATGATCCTTGAACATGGGATGAATGTTAAAATAGTTTTATTTCCTGATGGTGAAGACCCCGATTCTTATGTCAGAAATCACCGTACTTCCGAAGTTGAAGATTTTATCACGAAAAGTGCCAAAAATTTTATTTCTTTTAAAACCAATTTGCTTTATAAAGAATCGGAAAATGATCCTATTAAAAAAGCCGGATTAATAAAAGAAATAGTCAATACAATTTCTCTTGTTCCCGACGGGATTTTTCGTAATGTTTATATAAAAGAGTGCAGCTCGATAATGGATATTCCCGAGCAGACATTGATGAATGAGTTGAACAAGAAACTGAGAAAAAAGATCTGGGATAAAAACAAATTCGAAGCGAGAGAAGAAATACCTGAACCCACTAAATTTGTTTCCGAAGAGCAGATAAAAATTGATGTTACCGACAGTGAAGCACAGGAAAAAGAAATTATCCGGCTCTTGCTAATGTATGGAAATGATGAAATTGTTTTTGAGCAGGAAGACGAAAGAAAGCGAATTGAAAAAATTCCTGTTAAAGTTGCCGGATTTATTGTTAGTGATATTATAAGAGATGAAATAGAATTTGAAAATAAAATTCATCAAATAATATTTAATGAATTTTCCGAAGGTGTTGATAATGAAAATATACCGGACGAAAAGCATTTTATTAACCACCCTGATGAAAATATTTTAAAATTTACAATTGATATTCTTAGCTCTCCTTGGGAATTAAGCGAAAACTGGAAGAAAAAACGAATTATTGTCGGGACGGAAAAAGAGAGATTGAAAATTTCTGTTACTTCTTCGGTACTTGCTTTCAAAGCCAAAAAAGTTGATAAAATGATAATTGATAATCAGGAAGAAATAAAAAAGACAGAAAGTAATGAAGACCGTCTTATTCTGATACAAAAACATGTAACTTTAAAAAAGGTCAGTCGCGAGATTAATGAACAATTAAGCAGAATAATTACGAGATAAAAACGAAACGGGAATCGATTCTGTTCGAATAGATTCCCGCTCACTCCCCAAAAGCCGTAGCCTTCGGTTTGCGCCAAGTTACTGTTATTATGGCTGACTTTTTCGGTTTCGCTCCGTGGAGTTTCTCCTTTTGTCCGGGCTCAGTTGCTTTCTGTCCGTGTGGTCAGCGCTTCTCTGCTCCCCGTCTTGAACTACTTCCTCAATTTCCTGCTTTACCTTTCGGTTTTGCCGTCTTTTGAGTCTCGAGTTGGCTTTTCCTCCCTTTTGCAAGTTTGGCTTCCTCTTCTCATTGTTTTTCAAGCCCGCCTTTTATCTCTCACTTGGTAAAACAAAAATACAACTTGATACAGCCTGAAGGCAAGTTTTTCTTATGTTGTTTATTAACAATCTTTTAACAGCAGTTATTAACAATTGTTAGTATTATTGTCTTCTTTCTAAATTCTTGATTCATCATTTAAAATTTTAAATTTCATTTCAAAAAAGAATAACGAATGTCGATTAACGAATGTCGAATATCGAAGTGGACTCAATTATAAGGTTACTAACCTAAAAAAAGGTTAGCAACCTATCATTTTTTTAATTCCTTCACTATCAACTGTCTGTATTTTTTGTTTTTCCAGGCTTTTATCAATTCTTTAAAATCATCATATTTATTCAGGTCAATTATTTTTTTGTTTAAACTTATTTTTCTGATGATTTTCAATTTATCCTTATTCTTTTTAATTTCGAGATAAACACTTCCCAAATCATTTGTTATTTCGATTTTGTTAACAGAATTTACTACCGAAAAACCTTCTGGGATCACAAATGAATATTCATAACTTTCATTAATGGTAAAAGGAATTTCAATTTTTGCAGAACGATTTTCGGTAAACAGAGGTAAACGCCAGATTCCTGAACCTTCCTTAATCTGAGGAATATTCATAAAATAATAATTATCATGTTTTTCAAATGGATCATTTATTTCAATTGTATAATCAATTTTCGAATAATCCTGTTTTAATTTTTTAATATCAAAATCAATAACTTTAACAGATGAAATAAACTTTTCTGCACTTTTGTCGTTCTTAAGAAGATTTATGTATGGATTTGAATTTCCGGCAAGTTCAATTTTTGCTTCACCAGTAATTTTGTTTGTACTATCAATATTTAACTCACATTCAAATTCTATTTTATTTTCAGACTGTTTGCATGTATATGTTTTCAGGCTTTCTATTGCAGGATCAAGGATTAAGAGGGTATTTCCGGAAAGGTCATATTTCAAATTTTGATTGTTGAGGTGTATTGCCGAAATATATAATTGTTCGTGTTTTTTGGGATTAACCTGAATAAGAAAGTTATTAAAGGTTTTCAGACAACCGATAGACGGGTCATAAAATTTATCGGGAATAACAGCTACCGGAATTGCATTTATGCCTGCTTTAATAAGCGTAGTTGTTAAAAGAATGGTTTTTTCAAGAGCGGTTCCACCGTTAGTGTTCCATGTTTCAACAGCTTTGCGACATTTGTATGCGGTAATTTCAAGAGGAACATTCCAATAATTTATATCATTAACAACAAGTTTTTGCAAATCCAGAATAATTTCCATTTGGTCTTTTTCTTTGGCGAGCATATTGTCCACAATTGCTGTTATAGCGTTGTTACTGATATAATAAAATGATTTACTATCAATAAATTTATCATAAACACGATGAAGATCTTTTGCAGTACTGAAAATAATTCCGGGAAGGAAAATATCATCAGCAGGGCGAAGACGGTCATGAGAACAAGCCTGAAGATTTTTGAAAATCCATGTATAAACTTTCTGACCATTTTCGTTTGTAATCTCCGGTGCGGTTCTGATATTTAATGTTTTAAATTGTAATGTTTTATTTGCCGGAACTTTTATTTTGAAGATCATTTCATTTACGGGAGATGATTGGTTGAACATTTCTTTGCCAAAAAAATCAGGTAAAAAATCTTTAGAGCTATGAATTGTATAATCAAGATTTATTATTGCGTTTCGTTCGAGTCCTGTATGAGTAACCACCATTTCTCTGAGATTATTAAAAGCAGGAGCATTGGCAGCATATCTTGGAAGCACTTCATTAAAAGCATTATCAGGAGTTATTACTTTTTTCCCGTCAGCCATAATTGTGTATGCTTCATTGATTTTTAACTCCTGATATTTAGGATTGTAAACAATAAAAGTTTCTCCGTAAATACGATTAATTGCAAAATATGAGTTTAGTTTTAATTGTTTAGAATAATTAAAATCAAAACTACCATCCTCGTTAAGTTGATATTCTTTGACTAATTTTAAATAAGTAGCTTCTGATTGATAATCCTGAGCCTGGACTAAATTTCCTGAAAATATCCCGAAAACCAGTATTAATATATATTGAAATATTCTATTTTTCATTTTCCTGAGTTTTATTTATTGATTTTTAGTATAATTGGTTCATTAGCAAAATCTTTTTGAAACTTAACAGCTTTACTAAATAATGGCCATTCGTCAGCATTATAAATTCGCTTTCCGAGTTTTATCTTCTCAAAATATTTTATGGTTTGACTACCTTGTCCGAAATCGCTATTATAAGAAATAATGTCATTTCCGAATGAGTTTGTTATTTCTTCTTTGATACATTGAGTATTTGCAGGGATTTTTATGGATTCGTTTAACTCTACATATCGCGAACATCTGTCGCGGAAAGGATGTTTACGGTCTTTAAAATCGTGATTAAAATAAAGATGCGACATTCCTCTTTTAAAGATATTTGAAGCAATAAAAGGTTTAAAAATAATTTCCTCATCAGTAACAACAGCATAATCGGGGATTATAAATTTGATAGTTATTAAAATTGGACCTGATTTATAGTCAATGGGATTGCCGTAATTCATTTCGAGGATTTGAGCCTGAGGCGAAATATTAAGAAATTCTTTTTCAAGATTTTTATCCCATTCAGTGCGATATCCACTTGCAAACATTCGGCGGATTGCAGCATCTGATTGTCCTTCGGCGGTGAGAGTAAATTCACCTTTTATTGTTCCGTTACTAAGAATTTCTGAATTTCCGTGAATTTTAAAATAGTGTTTTTCGGGAGCAGAAATAGGAGTGATACTAAGATCGGCACCTTCGGGAACACCCATGAGATAATTTTGTTGTTGCTCGGCACTCGACCAAAGTTCTCTAAGGAAAGGAACCCATGTTGGATCAAGTAATTTATATTTTCCATTAGCAAGTTTAACAATTGTAACACTGTGATTAAATTGGTCGGCAGGAATATAATCGATTCTTGAACCTGCCATTGTCATTGCAGGATAAGATTCGAATCCGGCAGCACGAAGCATTGTGATAAGCATTCCGGCTTTATCTTTACAAACACCGCAACGGTCGGTAAAATTCATTTCTCCTGTATGAAGTGTATATCCTTCGCCTTCGCCCATCGAAATACCGGAATATCTTATTTCGTCGGCTACCCAATGAGTTAGCAGACTGATAGAATCCATTTCGGTTTTAGCATCTTTTACGATCTCCGCAACTTTTTTATCAATTTCAGGAGTGGTTTCAAAACTTCCGAAATCTTCATTCACACCATAAAACCATAATGATTTTGCTTGCCAGTCGGGGCTGGTTGACATCAATAATTTGGGAGCCATATCCGAATAAGCTACCATTCCGGGTTCACGTTTAATAGGTAAAATATCATTTTTTGTGAAAGTAAACACTTTTTTACCATCTTTTAAAACCATTGAAGACCGGACTTCACCATTATAAAATTCATATTGAACAGTTTTATCGGCAGGAATAGCAACTTTATATACTTTTTTCAAAATAGGATTGCCACTCCAAAAAGGAACAATATCATAATAATGTCCGCGCATAGGAGGAATATATCGTTCATCATCATCGCCTTCTTCCTGAAGTAAGGCATAAGTATATCCTTTTTTAAACAGGAAAACCTCAACTGCATCGCCGGGTTCAAGTCGTCCTACTTCTATCATTTTTTCGCGTGCACCCCAGTAAATTGCTCTGGCAGGAGCCGGATAATCCATAACAAGTGAGGGATCAATTTCTTCAACTTTTCCGTTTTCACGATAAATTTTTACTTTTTGAATTTCGACATAAGCCGAAAGCGGATCATAACCGTATTTTATTACGTTGTTTTTTTTGGCACCTTGTGTAGTGAGAATTTTAAAAAGCTTATGTGTATTTACATAACTTAAACCTGATTCTTGTACATCAACATTTGTACTGTCGAAGATCATTAGTATGTCTGAATTTGGATAATCCGTGCTGCTACCGGAATTTTTGATAAGGTCGGAAATCGGACCGGTAAAAGCTGTTAAAGAAAATCCAAACAAAATTGCAAGGATCACTAATTTTTTTGTCATAGTATTTATTATTTGATATTTATAAAATAAAACTGCAAAAATACAGAAAAAATTTTGTCGGGAAGAAATGAAGGAAATAAGTTTATTGGTGGAATGGTGGAGGAATGGAATGGAGGAATGATGGAATAATGGAGTATTGGAGTATTGGAGTATTGGAGTATTGGAGGAATGGAGTGATGGAGTGATGGAGTATTGGAGAAAGGAATAATTGTAATTGATGGTAATTGGTTGTAATTGTAGATGATGGATGGGAGTGTCCATAAAGGATCCACTTATTTCCCTTATCCCCTCTTTTTTCTAAAAAACTCTTTCAAAATATCTGAGCATTCTGTTTCTAAAAACCCCGATTTTACTTTAGTTTTTGGATGAAGGATATTTTTTTCAAGAAGTGTATAACCTCTTTTTTCGTCTTTTGCACCGTAAACAATTTTCCCGATTTGTGTCCAGAAGGCTGCACCGGCACACATCACGCATGGCTCAAGTGTAACGTAAAGCGTACATTCATTTAGATATTTACTACCGAGGTAATTTTCTGCCGAAGTAAAAGCCTGCATTTCTGCGTGTGCGGTAGCATCGTTTAATCTTTCGGTGAGATTATGTGCTCTTGCAATTATTTGTTTGTTACAAACCACAACAGCTCCCACAGGAATTTCATCTGCATCATAAGCTTTTTTAGCTTCCTTGAGTGCTTCCTTCATAAAATGCTCGTCGGAGTGAATTGTTAGTTTCATATCAGTTATTTTTTGTTTTTTTCTTTATAGATATCCCAATCAGTAAAACTATCAATGCCACAATAAATCCCGGAATAAAGGATGATTTTGCCTGGAATTGTTCGGGGCTGACAATTCCATAGATAAAGAATCCCAAGTTTACAAAAAATCCGCTTAGTATGCTTGTTAGTGCTGCTTTTTTATGTTCAACTACATCTTTTTTTATCAAAGCTAAAAAAGTTACAGGAACAAAAATTACAATGGTTGCCAGACCGATAACCATCAGATCAACGATTTTCGGGAAATGCAAAGCCATAAAAAAAGCAATAACCCCAAAAATAACTGTAGTTATTCGAATTTTTATTTGAATAGCTTTTTTTGAAGAATCACGTTTTTTCCATCCAAGGAAATCTTTTACGGCTGAAATAGAAATAATATTTAAAAAACTATCACCAGAAGACATTAATGCAGACAATAATCCCACAACAGCAAAACCGAGTAATCCGGTAGTACAATGTTTGTCGAGAAACAAATATGGAATATCTTTTGGATCTAAGTTATCTTGCATTGTTATTTTTATTGCCATCCCGACAAGGGGAAAAAGAAAATAGAAAGGCAACATACCAAGACCGGAAATTATACTGACCCGCTTTGCAGTTTTTTCATTTCTTGATGCCAGTATCCTTTGCCAGATATCCATCCTTACAATTACCGAAGGAGCGAAAAACAACGGAAGCGCCAAAAGAAAAACTATTCCGTAAGAAGTTCCGTTAAGCATTTCTTTGGGGAGTTCGGATAGGGAGCTAAAAGAAGCTGTATCGGTAAGAACTCCAGGAATAAATATCAAAAATATCATTATCAAAATAACAACAAACTGAAGCATATCGGTAATTATAACCCCCGACAATCCTGCAAAAGCAGTATATGCAATTACAACAAGACAGGAGATTATTGCTGCAGTTTGAAATCCAATATCAAACGAAAATTTCAGTAATGAAGCCATAGCCACAAATTGAGCTGCAAGCAGAAAAAAGAAAATAAAAATATTTACTCCACTCACTGTGGATGAAAACAATTTTGAAAATGTGGAGTTTTGGTTTTTGATGTATTTCTCGTTAAGAAATTGCGGGAAGGAATAAATGTTATTGTCGGCACCGTATTTTCTGATTCGGGGTGCAAAATGAGCCAGAATGAAAAAACCAATTACATAAGCTACTCCAATACCTACGGCAGCAAAACCCGATTCGTATCCCATAGCCATTAAACCAAAAGAAGTTCCACCTCCAACAAATGTCGCCAGAGTGGTAAATACCAAAGGAAGTGTTCTTGTTTTGCGGTTGTTTACAAGATAATTTTCAAGGTCGGTTGACCTGACATGCCGGATGGTAAGAAAAATAATTACCCCGAGATAGATTATTATCCAAAATATGAACCAGTTCACTTTTATAAGTTTAGAAAATCAAATAAAATTAATTTCCCAAAGTTGCCACCATCACGGCTTTGATGGTATGCAGTCTGTTTTCAGCTTCGTCAAAAACCAATGATGCTTCTGATTCGAAAATTTCATCGCTTGCTTCCATTGCATCAACACCAAATTTTTGATAAATTTCTTCACCAACAATCGTGTCTCTGTTGTGGAATGATGGCAGACAGTGCAAAAATTTCACTTTTGGATTGCCGGTTTTTTCCATCATTTCTTTATTTATCTGATAAGGCATCATAGATTTAATTCTTTCTTCCCAAACTTCATCGGGTTCACCCATTGATACCCAAACATCTGTATAAAGAAAATCAGCATCTTTAACAGCTTCGTCAGCATTTTCGGTAATTGTAATACTTGCTCCGGTTTTTTTTGCAATTTCACGACATTGTTTCACAAGTTCTTCATCAGGATGACAGGATTTTGGAGCTGCTGCTCTGAAATCCATTCCCATTTTTGCTGCTCCTACCATTAATGAATTACCCATATTGTTACGGGCATCGCCAAGGTAGCAAAATGAAATTTTATGTAGAGGCTTGTCCGAATGTTCCATCATTGTAAGGAAATCGGCAAGGATTTGAGTTGGATGAAATTCGGTTGTAAGACCGTTCCAAACAGGTACTCCGGCATATTTTCCGAGTTCTTCAACAATTGATTGTCCGAAACCGCGATATTCAATTCCGTCGTACATTCTCCCAAGCACACGGGCTGTATCTTTCATAGTTTCTTTTTTGCCAATTTGTGATCCTGTGGGTCCGAGATATGTTACGTTTGCTCCCTGATCGTAGGCAGCTACTTCAAATGCACAACGTGTACGTGTAGAAGCTTTTTCGAAAATAAGAGCAATGTTTTTATTTTTTAATTTTTGAACTTCAGTTCCTGCATATTTTGCTTTTTTAAGATCGGCTGAAAGATCTAAAAGAAATTTAATTTCTTTTGGTGTAAAATCTAATAGCTTCAAAAAATTACGGTTTTTAACATTAAATGCCATTGTATCCTCCTGTTATTGTTTTGTTTATATAAATATATTATTATTTTCAAATCACTTGCAAAGATACTTTTTTAAATAATAATATCTATAATTGAAGATTTATTTTTAAACCATTACTAATTTAGTCCAGTTTTATAGGGGCTAGACCAACTCCCTTTAGTCGTTGAATGTTGAATGTTGAATGTTGAGTGTTGAATGTTTGTCCTATCATAAATACGGTTGACAAAAAACACTAAACTTTTATTCTAATTGTTGATAACTCAATTTGTTTAGTTTGTTTAATTGATTCA
>DAOVNY010000175.1 GCA_030630005.1 Bacteroidales bacterium
CTTAAGGGCGTGGTAATTCAAATAATTGATATTACGGGCTTTAGCCAAAATATTTCTTGATTAGTTGACTTTTCGAAGTGGACTCAATACTCCATCACTCCACTCTACAGTTTCATTCCCAAAAAATCTTCATAATTATCCGTATTAACAATTCTTACTTCATTATCGGGATAATTTTCCAGAAATGCCTTTGGAAAGCGATACTTCATTTTGGGATTCCATTTGAATTCAAATGCAAACAATTTACCATCTCTTTCCTCAACATAATCAATTTCCTGGCGGGTACGTGTTCTCCAAAAATATCGGTTAAGAAAAATATCGTTATAATTAGTATATTTTATTCGTTCGCTCATCAAATAGTTTTCCCATAAGGCACCAATATCAGTTCGGACATCAAGCATATTAAAATTATTAATTATCGCATTACGAATCCCATTATCAAAAAAATAAATTTTCTTTGATTTTTTTAATTCATTTCTTTTGTTACGAAAAAGTGCGTTCAAACGAAAAACAATAAATGCTTTTTCAAGAATATCAATATAGTTTTCTACAGTATGAATATTTAAACCTGTTAACTGAGCCAATTCATTATATGAAACTTCGTTGCCAAGTTGAAGAGCAATACCCTTTAATAGTATTTCCAGTTTTTGTGGTTTTTTAATATTTTGCCAAGCTAAAACATCTTTATACAAATAGCTATCGGATAATAAATTTAGATTTTTTATTTCATTACCAGGAAATTTAACAATTTCAGGATATGAACCAAAGATCAAACGTCGTTCGAGTAATCTTTTTTCCTCAAGAAAACCATAATTATCTACAAGTTCAACAAAAGAAAAAGGCAGTAAGAAGTGTTCGAATTTACGTCCTGTCAAAGGTTCTTTTATTTTATTTGAAAGTTCAAACGAAGAAGAACCGGTTGCTATTATTTGTATTTCCGGATAATTATCTACCAGCAATTTGATGGCAAGACCGATATTGTTTATTCGTTGAGCTTCGTCAATTACAAGAATTTTATTATCTCCAATAACAGCTCTCAAACCGGTTGAGGTAGCATCAACAAATAATCTTCTAACATCAGCTTCATCAGCATTTAACCATTTATAAGAATACTTCAAACTATTAACAATTGATTTTATTAATGTTGTTTTACCTGATTGACGAGGACCAAAAACTATGATAGCTTTACATTTGAATAATTCTTCTTTTATAATACTTTGTAATGATCTTTTTATCATTTTATGTAATATTTAAAACGCAAAGATAAGTAATAGTTTTACAAAACGCAAATATATAATGCTTTTTTTGCATTACACTACAGAAAAAGCACGCTTTTTTTGCGATACACTACAAATATATCGTGCTTTTTCTGCACTGCAAAACAATATTGAATAAAAAATCCCCGCCCGACTGAACTAAATCAGCAATTCGGACGGGGAAATCTAAATCTAAATTCTTAATCCCATTCTATCAATCTTTCGATAAGATCGACAACACGGTTTGAGTAGCCCCATTCATTATCATACCAGTTAAGAGTTTTAACTATTCTTTTACCAAGAACTTTTGTAAACTCTGCATCATAAATTGAAGAATAAGAATTACCAACAATATCGGATGAAACCAATTTTTCATCTGAATAAAAAAGTATGTTTTTCATTTCCTTAGTTGTAGAAGCATGACGTATTGCAGCATTAATTTCTTCAACAGTTACATCTTTTTCAACTTCAACAACCAAATCAACAACCGAACCATCAGGAACAGGGACACGTGATGCCATTCCATCAAGTTTTCCTTTCAATTCGGGAATTACTTGTCCTACGGCTTTTGCAGCTCCGGTGGTTGTGGGAATAATATTTTCTGCTGCTGCTCTACCACGACGCCAGTCTTTATGAGGAACATCAGCCAGACGTTGGTCATTTGTATAAGCATGAGTTGTTGTCATCAATCCTTCTTTAATACCAAAAGCATCATTAAGGATTTTTGCCATTGGAGCAAGACAGTTTGTGGTACAACTTGCATTTGATATAATTTTATGTTCGGGTTTTAAATCATCATCATTAACACCCATAACAATAGTACAATCAATTTCATCTTTTGCAGGAACAGTAAGAATAACTCTTTTTGCTCCGGCTTGAACATGAGAAATTAGCTTTTCTTTTGTCCTGAATATCCCTGTTGATTCAACCACAACATCAATATTAAGTTCTTTCCATGGAAGTTTTGTCGGGTCTTTTTCACTTAACATTTTCACTTTTTCATTTGGAGTTATCAAATAATCTCCTTCTAATTTAACATTCTTTCCAAAACCTTGCATTACAGTATCATACTTAAGCAAATATGCCAGTACATCATTATCGAAAAGATCATTAATTGCAACAACATTTATATCCTCCTTTTCAGAAAGAATTCTAAATACTGATCTGCCAATTCTTCCAAATCCGTTAATAGCTACATTCATTTTACACCTCCTTTTTTATCTATATTATCATAAGCATGAATTACATCAATTACTCTTGCAGCCATAGCAAGTGCAGTATGATACCATGTTAAAGTTTTTACCATTCGCAATGGAGAACGCATTGTTGCTCTTTTATCAAAAACAACTGAGTGGGAATTTCCTATCACATCTGTCGAAACTATAGGATCTTCAACTACCTCAATAATATTTTTCAATTTTGGAGCAGCATCTTCAAAGGCTTTATTAATATCATCTACACTAACATCATTCTTTTTTAAAACCGTAGTTAAATCAAGAAGCGAACCGTTTGGTACCGGAACATTTAAAGCATAACCTTCGATTTTACCTTTAAATTCAGGCATGATCTTCTGTATCCATTTTGGTGATGGTGTTTCATTTGGGATAATATTTTCGGCGGCAGAACGACTGCGACGAAAATTATTTCCAACTTTATCTCTCAAAGGCTGATCGGAAGTATAAGAATGAACAGTTGTCAGCATAGCATAATCAACTCCAAAGTTTTCTTCAAGTATCTTAAGCATTATCGCGGTAGCATTTGTTGTAGCCGAACCTGCTGAGATTAATTTATCACTCGATTTTATTGTATGATCATTCACTCCCATAACAACTACCCTGTCAATGTCATTTTCGGGCAGATTTGATAATATCACACGTTTTGCACCGGCATTATAATGCTGCTCCATAAATTCTCTCGTTTTATATTTTGCTGTTCCGTCAACTACAACGTCAACATCAAACATATCCCATGGAACATCACCGGGTTTTACTGCATATACAAATCTTGCTTTCCCGTTTTTAGAAACTAAAAAGTTACCTTCCAGTTTTACTTCAAGTTCTTCTTTTGATTCGGCTTGGAGGAGGTAGTGCAATATTTCAGGTTTCCCTATTTCTCCAATTGCCACTACTTCAATTCGGTCATCATTCAGGCATAAACGATAGATATGCCGTGGAACTTCTCCGAATCCCATTAGCCCCAGTTTAATCTTCTTTTTCATTTTTTCCCTTTCATATAAGTTAAAATACTAATAATTGTGATCTGCAATACTATCACAATCCAAACATCAAATCAACAAATTTATTATCTGCTAATTTTTTGCAAAAATAATATCATTCTTGTTAAAATACAATTAATAAACAAACATTTAAAACTCTGAAAATAAATACTATTTTTGCATTCAATGAAAAACATTAGAAATTTCTGTATAATAGCACATATTGATCACGGTAAGAGTACAATTGCCGACAGGTTGCTGGAAATCACCTCAACTATTTCGGGGAGGGATCTCCAGGAACAGGTATTAGATGATATGGACATTGAACGCGAAAGAGGGATCACCATTAAAAGCCATGCTATACAAATGGATCATGAATTTGATAGCGAAAAATATACACTCAACCTAATTGACACACCGGGTCATGTAGATTTTTCTTATGAAGTTTCGAGATCTATTGCAGCATGCGAAGGGGCATTGCTTATTGTTGATGCCACACAGGGTATTCAGGCACAAACCATCTCAAATCTTTATCTTGCCATTGAAAATGATCTTGAAATAATTCCTGTTTTGAATAAAATGGACTTGGATAATGCAATGCCGGATGATGTTAAAGATCAAATTGTAGATCTTCTTGGCTGCAACAGAGATGATATTATTGAAGCAAGCGGTAAAACCGGCTACGGAATTGACATCATTTTAAAAGAAATAATTGAAAAAATACCTTCACCCGAAGGTGATGAAAATGCACCTCTGCAAGCTTTAATTTTCGATTCGGTTTTTAATTCTTTTAGAGGAATTATTGCTCATTTCAGAATATTTAACGGTAAAATCTCGAAAAATGATTTTGTAAAATTCTATAATACCGGAAAAGAATATCATGCCGATGAAATTGGTGTTTTTAAACTCAATCTCGAAAAACGAAATATTCTTAAAGCCGGTGATGTTGGTTATATTATTTCAGGAATAAAAACATCAAAAGAAGTAAAAGTTGGTGATACAATAACACACGTTGAACAACCATGCGATAAAGGCATTTCCGGTTTTGAGGAAGTAAAACCAATGGTTTTTGCAGGAATATATCCTGTGGATGCCGATGATTACGAAGAATTGAGAGCATCAATAGAAAAACTTCAGCTAAATGATGCCTCTCTGACTTTTATACCCGAATCTTCAGTAGCTCTTGGATTTGGATTCAGATGTGGCTTTCTTGGATTACTTCACATGGAAATTGTTCAGGAGCGTTTAGACAGAGAATTCGATATGAACGTAATCACAACTGTTCCGAATGTTTCGTACAAAGTGCATACAAATAAGGGAAAAACTCTTGAAGTTCATAATCCTTCAGGACTTCCCGAACCAACTTTAATTGATTTTATTGAAGAACCTTATATTACAGCACAAATAATTTCAAAAACCGACTATATAGGATCAGTAATGAAGTTATGTATTGATAAGCGTGGCATCTTAAAAAATCAGGTTTACCTTACCAGCAACCGTGTTGAAGTTACCTTTGAAATGCCTTTGGGCGAAATAGTTTTTGATTTTTATGATAAACTGAAAAG
>DAOVNY010000100.1 GCA_030630005.1 Bacteroidales bacterium
GTCTCTTTTTCTTTTTTAATATAATTTTCGGTTTCCCCGAATAAATATTCTTCTTTATTTGCTTCCCATTGAGATGTCTGATTAAGGAAATTATACAAAATAGCAGGAACGGATTTTATTTCATTTGGTGGCTTTGTAATCGCACTCGACAAAATATACAAACGCTCAGTCGGTCTGGTCATCACCACATATAAAAGATTAATTACATCAAGAAATGATTTTGCCATTTCCTCATTATATTGTGAGGCATAAGCAGTATTTTCCAAACTTTTTGTTGTATCAAGCAAAGCAGCCTTAAGTTCGGGAATATCAGGATCGTCAAAGTCAATCCAAATTTCATTCTTTGTTGCTTTCAATTTCTGATCGGCAAACGGAAAAATCACCACAGGAAACTCCAACCCCTTTGCTTTATGGATTGTCATTATGTTTACAGCATTAATTCCAGATGGCACACTGATTGAAAGCTTATCCTTTTCATCTTCCCAACTATCAAGAAAATCTTTAATATTTGAAGCTTTTTCGTTATTGAATTTAAACACATAATCTAAAAAGAACTGGATGTAAGGATCAGCCTCTTTATTGAGTTTAAAAATTCTTATCAGCTCTTCGCAAAGATCGTACAATGGCAAATTATTAAGTTTGGCAGATGAAAAAGCATAGCCATACTCCCTTAATAATTCTGTAAAAGACATTTTTCTCCCTTTATCAAAAAGGTCATTTTTTACAATCTTATTATCCAATTCCGAAACAAGCTCATTAATATCATTATTTTTTATCATTCCCTTGCCGGAAAGGTAAATAAGAATCTCGGCTTTATAAAGTTTTTCGTTAGGATCATTAAGATAATTAAGAATAGAAATTATAAGATTCAGCTCTGGCGAACTACTCAAAAGCAAAGACTCAAATGAGATAACATCAATATTTTGTTCAAGAAGATAACGGGCAATTGAGCTTGCTCGCTTATTCTCGCGACATAAAATTGCAATATCACCTTTTGAAAAACCATCGTCTTCGAGATTGGAAATCGTTTCTTTTATCTTAATGAAATTTTGTTCATTATATTTTTCCCTGTCCTTGCTTTCGATAAAACGAATATTAATATAACCACCATTTTTTTCGTTATCGAATTCCTGTTTTACATCTTTGTAAATTGATTGGTATTTCTCGGGAAGCAGCTTGGCGGAAATCTCAAAAAACTTATTATTAAAATCAATTATTCCGGGTTTCGACCGATAATTTCTTTTCAGATTTTCAGGTCTATAATTATTTATCAGATTATTTTCTCTTTCATCAGCCAAGGGCAATAATGATTTATCAAATATCTCAGGCAACTTATCAAACTGCTCAACTTCGCCATTTCGCCAACGATAAATTGCTTGTTTTCCATCACCAACAATCATATTAAAATGACCTTCGGAAAGCGAATTATCAATTAACGGCAATAAATTATTCCATTGCAAAACCGATGTATCCTGAAATTCATCAATAAAAAAATATTTGTACTTCTCCCCCATTCTCTCATAAATAAACGGGATTGGCTCATTCAGGACAATCTCTGCAATTCTTTTGTTAAATTCAGAAATATGAACCTGATTATTTTCAACCCGAATTGCTTCAAAGATTTTTTCTATTTCAATTAAAACGGCAATCGGATATATTTTTCTGTTTATCAGTTTATAAACACTATATTTCTCAAAATCATCAGAAATAATATTTTCAATTTTATGAAATATATCAGTTAATTGATCTTTTATTTTTTCGATGGTTGCTTTCTGAATTTCATCTGTTTTGCCGGCAAACCATTTATCTTCATAAATAGTTGCAATAACATAGGAATTTGGCTCAAGCTTTGAAAAATCAGAATTAGCAATTTTCAAGAAATAATTACCAATTCCACTTCGTCCCCGTGAAAAATCATTTATTTGTAAAGCATTATCATTTATATGACCAATGGCTTCTTTTCCGTATCCCGACAAGGTATTTTCAAATTTCTTTATAAAAACAGAAATTTTGCTTCTGATATTTTTAAAATCATCGAAAGATAATTCACGTAGTTTAGAAATATATATTTGCCCGTCTTCATTCAGCAATGATTTAGCAAAATCGCCAAGGTCTTTTTCGATATGCCAGGTGGTTTCGGATTCGGTTTTAAATTCAATAAATTTCAATAAAATCTCTGTTAGCTTTTCATCATTTCCAACATTGCTGATCAAAATATCAACTGCTTTGGTAATGAGTTTTTCGGTGTCGAGTTCCACTTCAAAATTCACGGGAAGGTGAAGATCATAAGCAAAAGTCCTAATGATCTTATGAATAAAACTGTCGATCGTGCTAATAGAAAAATCAGAAAAATTATGAAGCAACATCCCTAAAACTATTTCAGCCCTTTCGGCGATGGTATTTTCATCAAGTCCGGTAAACTCAATAATTTCGGGCATTAAAGCCTCAATAGCTTTTGACTTTTCTTTTTTTTGAACAACAGAGAGTTCTTTCAAATACTCAAGTATTCTCTCCTTCATTTCGTTTGCTGCCTTATTTGTAAAAGTAATTGCAAGAATATTTCTAAAAGAAGAAGGATTCTTAAGAACAATCTTCAGATATTCTTTTACAAGAGTAAAAGTTTTGCCGGAGCCGGCAGAGGATTTATAAACAGTAAAACTCATTTGGCATTTTTAAGATTAAAACAAACAATTAAGCAAATTTAAAATAAATATTTTTCATTGAACTCAATTCCGTGTTCTAATAGCAATTGTTTGTATTCTTCTTCGAATGAAATTTTCTTGTGATGTTGTTTCTGATTCTTAACATAATTAATCAGTCTTTTTTTTTCTTTCTCCGGAAAAGCTCTCCAAAAGTATTAAATTCTTTTCTGTAAAAAACACCAACACCCTGTGTATATGGCGATCTGTCATCAAAAGCATTTATATCATAAATTGAATTTACGTTTGACCGATTAAATGCTTTCACTCTAAACCTGCCATCTTCGGTTAGTTTAACTTCCACATTCACATCTCCAACAATATTACTTGTACTTGATGATTTCTCATTTCCGACAACACCAAAATTTCCATCTATCAAAACTCTGTCGTTAAAAAGTTGAGTTGACAATGCAACCTCAAGTTCTTCTTCCGAAACCTGATCTCCTTTTCTGTAATGAATTCCAATATCAAAATCCTGACTGATTTGCGACAACCAATTGCTCAACTGGTTAGATAAAATATTAACGGAAGAAGCCCCTATAGAACCCGCTGATGGTGTGTTGTAACTAAAACTTCCGAGTACAAGCAGGGATATCATTTGTTGATTCATCTGTACTTCGTTTGTTGTATCGAGAACAGAATAAACAGCTTGTCTTGTTTCCTCATCAACATTTGGTAATTGAATACTGAAGTGAATGTCGGGGTTAAACAATTGATTTTTTAAATGAAGAATACAATCAACATTTATTCTTTTTCCTGTTCCTGAAGTAGTATCGATTTCAAGTCCAAGTCCATCAATAGTAGTTTTTACTTTATAAAGTGCTTTAAGGTTAATATTTGCATCGTAAGGATTACCTGTCCATGATATTTCACTTCCATCTATAATCTCAAAATTCCTGTTTATCAGATTTTGCATAGTAAAGAAAAAAGTTCCTTCACGCATAGCATAATCCCCGTTTATCAGAAAATCACCTTGTGGAGTTACAGATATTTTCAAGTCACCATCGCCTGCCCCTTTAATCCTCCCCAGTTGAAACGGAAGATATAACTCAACCTCGGCATCGGGTGTTGCATTAATCTCAAGATTTAACTCAAACCCGGTCATATCAACATCATAAGTAAGTTGTTCCTTAGTAGTATCAGAAGAATTAATAAAAATTATATAATCATTTTCAGCTACATCTACATCATAACTTATAGGAATATAGACTTTTGTTCCTTTATCGGTAGAAGCTGCAACATCCATAACAATATTATCAAAAGGACCTGATATTTTCACATTTCCACTCGCACTTGCTCTTCCATAAAAAAGTTGATTTTGATAAGAATTAGTATTCAGGCAGGCAAGTTCATGAGGCGATATTTCGATATCCACAAAGAAATCATTCAAATTATTATGAGTGATCTTTCCGTTTGCAACAGCTTTGTTACCGAGAGAATCATAAAGCATCATATCTTCAATAACAATCTCATTCTCATTAAAATCAACCTGATGTGCAAAAGAATAAGAAACATTAATATAATCGATCTTTGCTTCAGATCGCATAAGTTGCATATTACCCGTGATATTGGGTTTTCCTTTAATGCTATATAGCCTGAGATCTCCAGAAGCAATTCCTTTCAGTTTCGAAATAAACACTGACACAAAAGGTGTTAATGCTTTTATGCGAAAATTACTTAAGGAAATTTCATAATCAAAATTAGTTGAATCACTGTTAAGAAAATAATTTCCTTCAATAGATAAAATTTTACTACTTTCAACATTTCCTACATTAATAATTTCAACATTTGAATAGATAGATTTACTTTCGTTATCCCAATTTGTTATCAGGACAGCATCACCAAGTTTTTCTTCATTAAAATAAAGATCCTTAATATTCATATCCATAAAGAAATAAGGCGATCCGTAAACATCAAATAAATTTATTTCACCATTAATAATCCCGTCAATATCAATTTTTGAATTTTTTATCAATGGATCAAAATTCAAAAATGCCCAATCTTTAAGTTCAAGTGTAAGTGAATCAAATGGATGTTCAGTGATTTTCCCCTCAAGGTGGAAATTTTGTTTATCACTAATTATCTCAAAATCATTTATTGTAATTGAAGTAGAATCAATTATAAAATAGTTATTGTGATTGATGTTCCATACCGAATTATTAACTTTAATATCTGAATCAGTTATTTTTGATTCAAATTTTTGTGAGTTTTTAAATGCAAGAAAACCATCAACATCTCCAATATTTCTACTTTTTACAATGTTATCATCCCATTTAACATTAAAAATCAGACTGTCATTTTTAATATTTGAAGTAAAAACAATATTTTCCAATCCAAGTCCAAGTGTATCTTTTTCAGTAGGTTCTCTGAAGATAATATTTTTACTGCCGGTTTTTAAGATAAGTTTGTCATAATCAGTAGTTCCGTTCAAAGTCCAATCTTTAAATTTTATTCCTTTATAGGTTATTAAATTAGAATGCCCTTTTAGTTCGAGAAGATTTTTACCTGTACTAAAACTTCCAGAAATTTTTGTATTTGGTGAAACAGATAGAGCCGGATAAAAAACTTTAGTCAACTGCAAGGTGTTTTTCAAATCAATGTCAAAATTAATTTTCTGCTCAGTAACAAAATCATTTTTCTTTTCGGAAGTTAATTCAACTGCACCGAGATATTTTGACATAAACTCACAAAATGCAGGATATAAAGCTGTAAACATAAAATCGCCATCGACTTTGGAATCAACAAAATCTGATTTCAATTCGATAAATTTCAAAGAACCTGTATCTTTTATTGTAACAAGACTCAGGTTTTTCATAAAATATTTTTTTCCTGCTTCCGAATATTTTGTGCTATCAATAGAAATTGCTCCTTCCATCTCGTCAAGCTGATCACCTGTGAAATTAAAATTCAAACATGTAGAAAGCAGCATATCGGGGTTGCGATCAAAAAGCCGCAAATCATAAAGTTTAGCATTTTTTATCTCTGAATAAAAATCGAATACAGGTGCTTCTTTATTAAAATCAATTGTTCCGTCAAAAGTCAAGTCAATTTTATCATCCTCAACTTCAAGTAACCCACTAAATTTTTTATTTGCCAACAAACCTTTAACATCAATTTTATTATAATTATTCCCTTTAAAATCAAGTGAATCAACAATTCCGTTAAGTTCAACAACAACGGTTTCCGCTGAAAGACCCGAACCACTAAACCCTGCATCCAAATTCATTTTACCAAAATAATCAGGAGTATTCAAAAAACGTCCTATATCAAATTTCGCTGCATAAATTTTCCCGAAATAACTGGTTGAATCGTTATTGGTTTTAAGTACCATGTCTGTTGAAACATTCCCGATATTTGTATTTATTTCTGCTTTTGTTTTAAAATCATTGACAAATCCATTAAAAGTACCGTTAATATTAACATCGTCAAGAGCTATTACCAATTCCGGCAATTTTATAAATTTCTCTTTACCCGGAATAGCAAAACTTTTAATATCTGAAAGGTTTGCGTTTAAATCATTTACTTTAAAATCAATTAGAGTTTTTTCAAAATATGGTAAGCCTTTCATAGAAATATCACCAACAAAATTTGTAAAACTCCCAAAAGAAAATTTAAAATTACATGCTACAAAATCACTAACTGTCCCGTCAAATTTTCCTGATAGTGTTAGTTTATTTGGCATTTCAAACAAAACAGGAGCAAAATATCCCAGATCATAGAGATACAGTTTTGAATACCCAATCACCGATTCAATTCTAACATCGTTTACAAAATCATTAAAATCAGAAAAATCATTGTAAAAAAACTTTAAATTCATTGAGAGTTCCGAATTTGGAGTTAATAGGTTTAAATGATTAATCGCCAGATTCTTTTGGGATATTTTGAAATCACCTTTAAATTTATTGACTTCAAACCCGCTTGTTTCTTTTAATGATATGTTATTTATCCGACAATATAGAATTTCCTCATAAAAACTTACTCCGTTTAAATTCAAATTAATAGAAGAAATATCAAGATGATTAAAATCAATTCCCTTTTCTTTATTTGCTTTGTTAAGATCAGAATATAAAAACTGTGCATTATTCAGTTTAATAGCAGTACAATTAATTACCCATTGTTTATTTTCAAGATTTAATGAATCGGAGAAATTATTTGAAAGTTTAAAGTAATCGACAAGAAATTTGATATTTAAGGCTGTATCATTTTTATATTTTTTAAGATTAAATACAGACTCTTGAAAATCAACTTCCTTGATATTGAGAAATTTATTTTTAAAATCAATACTTTGAATATTTAAAAGAATTTTTTCAGCTTTAAGAATAGTATCACCTTTTTGGTCTTCAACTGAAATATCTTCAACAATAAAATAAAGAAAGAAATCAATATTAAATCCACCAATTGTTATTTCAGTTTGTAATTCATCGGAAATGTACGCAGTAACTGATTTTGCAAGATATGTTTGAACAACAGGACTTCTGAAAACACTATACAAAATCACAGTCAAAGCTATAATGACCACAATAAAATAAAGCAATATTTTAATAATCTTTTTTTTGATAACTTTGTCCTTTCAAAAATTTATTATTCAATTAGCATGAGCACATATATTCTGGGCATTGAATCGTCTTGCGACGACACATCAGCAGCCATAATCAAAGATACAAATATTCTTTCTAATGTTATTGCAAACCAGGAAGTTCACAAAAACTTTGGCGGTGTTGTACCCGAATTAGCCTCAAGAGCTCATCAGCAAAACATCATTCCCGTTATCGAGACTGCTTTACAAAAAGCAAAGATAAATAAAAATCAACTTAACGCGATAGCTTATACACGAGGTCCCGGACTTTTAGGTTCGCTTTTGGTCGGCACTTCTTTTGCAAAATCATTTGCACTGGGAATGAACATCCCGCTGATAGAAGTCGATCATCTTCAAGCACATATTTTATCTCATTTTATTACTGATGAAAATAAAGATATTCCTGAGTTTCCGTTTTTATGTCTTACCGTTTCGGGAGGACATAGTCAGATAGTTTTGGTTAAAGATTATTTTGATATGGAAATAATCGGAAAAACTATTGATGATGCTGCCGGCGAAGCCTTTGATAAATCAGCAAAGATAATGGGTCTCCCCTATCCCGGTGGACCCGAAATTGACAAATATGCAAAAAAAGGCAATCCTAATGCTTTCAGTTTTCCTGAACCAAAAATTCAAGGACTCAATTATAGTTTCAGTGGATTAAAGACTTCTTTTTTGTATTTTGTTCGTGATAATCTTAAACTAAATAAAAATTTTATCGAAGAAAATAAAAACGACCTCTGCGCCTCAATTGAAAAAGCTATTGTTAATGTTTTGATGAAAAAATTACAACGCGCTTCGAGAGAACAAAATATCAAACAAATTGCGATAGCCGGAGGAGTTTCTGCCAACTCGGTTTTAAGAAAAAAGTTAAAAGCCAACGAAGAAAAACTCGGCTGGAAAGTATTTATTCCAAAATTTGAATACACCACCGACAATGCTGCAATGATTGCCATTACCGGATACCTGAAATTCAGGAAAAATATTTTTTCTGATCAAAAATCCACTCCGTATGCAAGACAGAGAGGAAAGGATAAAATTTTAGATTTATGATTTTACTTTACTGATATTTGTCATTTTATTTGAAATTTGTTTGATATTATTCTATCATTTAAGCATTTAAGCATTCATTCATTTAAGCATTCATTCAACAATAGTAAACCTGTTTTCTTTAACAGGATAAAGTTTATTTCTTATTCGATCGTAGTGTATATATTCAGGCAGGCGGGTTTTAACAAAAAACTGTTTTTCTATCTCTTTGTTCATTAAATAATCAAAAACATAATCAGCATATAATTCACCAAGATAAGTGCTAAGTTCATAAACATCATCAACTTTAAGCGAATCTATTGCATATTCATATTTTACTTTTGAAAAAA
>DAOVNY010000106.1 GCA_030630005.1 Bacteroidales bacterium
AGCGAAATGGAAAAATTCTTTCCTGCTGAAAAAATTATTTTCTCGGGAAATCCAATCCGTAAAGAAACCATCATCACAAAAGGAAAAAAAGCAAAAGCATTAGAATATTTCAATTTATCTGAAAACAAAAAAACTGTTTTTGTTGTTGGCGGAAGTCAGGGAGCTAAAGCAATAAACGAAAGCATCGACAATAAATTAAATCTTTTTAGTGACAATAATTTGCAACTTATCTGGCAAACAGGAAAGTTTTATTTTGAAAAGGCAAAATTATCTGCCGGTGAGAAGAATGGTATAAAAGTTACTGAGTTCATAACAAAAATGGATTATGCTTATGCTTGTGCAGATATTGTTATTTCGCGTGCCGGAGCTATTGCAATTTCCGAGCTTTGTGCTGTGGGTAAGCCGACGGTATTTGTACCATTACCAACTGCTGCCGAAAATCATCAATACAAAAATGCTTTAGCACTCAAAAAACAAAATGCAGCCATTATTGTAAAAAACAGTGAGGCAAAAGAAAAACTCGTGGAAACAGTAATTGAATTATCAGCAAACGAAGCAAAACAAAATGAACTTGCAGAAAATATAAAAAAATTAGCAAATACAAAAGCTGACGAACAAATTGCGGAAGAAATAATAAAATTAATAAAATGAATCTCAATAACTTACAAAACATATATTTCCTTGGAATAGGCGGCATCGGAATGAGTGCCCTAGCAAGATATTTCCATGCAAAGGGGGTTTTTGTGAGCGGTTATGATAAAACCCCGACTGAGCTTACACAAAAACTTATTGAGGAAGGAATTGAGGTCCGCTATAATGAAAATATTGAGTTGATCAAAAAAAATAATCCCGAGCTTATTATCTATACACCTGCAATATCAGCTTCAAACAAAGAATTGAAATATTTTCAGGAGAATAATTTTATAATAAAAAAACGCTCGGAAATTCTTGGTATTATCTGTAATGAGAAATTTTTGATAGCAGTGGCAGGAACTCATGGAAAAACCAGTATTTCATCAATAATCACACATATTTTGAAATGCGGTGGGAAAAAGATAACAGCATTTGTGGGAGGAATAAGTAAAAATTATAATTCGAATTTTGTTAATGATAAAAACAGTGAAATTGTAATTGCAGAAGCAGACGAATTCGACCGTTCATTTTTAACATTAAATCCCGACATTGCAATTATTTCATCTGTTGATGCTGATCATCTTGACATATACGGTTCGGGTGAAAAATTAGAAGAATCTTTTGTGTTGTTTTCCGATAACATTAAAAAAGACGGAAAGCTCATCATTAATAAAAACATACAGCAGATATTCAGTCACAAAAAAAATAAATTTCTTTATTCTGTGAATGAAAAAGAAGATTTTTTTGCTTCAAATATCAAGATCGAAAATGGAAAATTTATTTTTGACCTGAACTTAGAAAATGAAATTATCAGGGAAATTAAATTTAAAATACCGGGAGATCACAATATTGAAAACGCCGTAGCTGCTTCGGCGGTAGCTTATATTTTAGGAACTGAAAATCATATAATTAAAAAAGCCCTCGAATCGTATAAAGGAGTAAAAAGAAGGTTCGATATAAAAATCAATCGTGATGATTTTGTTTTTATTGATGATTACGCTCATCATCCGGAAGAACTCAAATCAACAATAAAAGCAGCAAAGGAATTATTCCCAGATAAAAAGATAAGTGGGATATTTCAACCGCATCTTTATTCCAGGACAAGAGATTTTGCCGATGATTTTGCAAGATCATTAGAATTGCTTGATGAAATAATCTTACTTGACATTTATCCGGCAAGGGAAAAACCTATTTACGGAGTGAATTCAAAAATGCTATTAGAAAAAATCAATTCAGGGAATAAAATATTATGTAAAAGAAATGACTTGATAACGGAGTTAAAGAAAAGAAAAATTGAAGTGTTATTGACCTTGGGTGCAGGTGACATCGATAAATTGGTTCAAACCATTAAAGATGAATATGAAAAAAATATTTAATATAATATTTTGGGTGATAATTATTTCAGCTATCATCTATGCACTTTACTTTGTTAGTAAAAGACAAAGCGAAATAAAGTGTGATGAATTTACAATAGTTGTTGATTATAATTATTCTGAACCTCTCATCACAAAAAAAGACATCAAAGATCAGATAAACAAAATCATTGACACAATTGAGGGAAAATACATTTCGGATATTCCTGTACTGGAAATGGAAGCAATTTTAAATAAAAACCCCTTTATTCAAAAAGCTGATGTTTTTTCTACACTAACGGGAAAATTGAGGGTAAATATTCTTCAAAAACATCCTATCATCAGGATAAGCAACACAAAAAACGATAACATATATATTGACAAGAATGGAAGTATAATGCCAGCCGGCAATGGCTCTCCGGCAAGAGTATTAATAGCAAACGGATACATTTATGCACCGGTAACAAAAGTTAAAGATACAGATTTATATAAGCATAAAACATTGAAAGACATTTTTCGAATGGCAAAATTTATTCATCAGGATAAGTTATTGAAAGCGCAGATAGAGCAAATTTTTGTAACACAAACCGGAGAATTTGAGTTAATTCCAAAGTTAGGAGATCATATTATTAAATTCGGCAAAATAAATGAAATGGAAAGAAAATTCAAAAAGTTAATTGCTTTTTACAAAAACGGAATATATAATGATGGTTTAACAAAATATAAAACTCTTGATTTGAAATACAATAATCAGGTAATATGCTCAAGATAAGGGCATCAAAAATTTAAAAAAACGAAAAAATATATAAACGCAATGGAAACATCAGAAATAATAGTTGGATTAGACATTGGAACAACAAAAATCGCAAGCATTGTCGGAAAAAGAAATGCACGAGGAAAGATTGAAGTATTAGGCTTGGGGAACACCGAGTCGATAGGAGTAAAACGCGGTGTTGTATCAAATATCGAAAACACAGTAAATTCAATAAAAACGGCTGTAGAAGAGGCAAGTCGCAAATCAAAAGTTGAAATAAAATTTGTTAATGTAGGTATTGCGGGACAGCACATTAAAAGTCTTCAACATCGCGGAAGCATAATTCGTGAGAACAATGATGAAGAAATCAGTAAAGCCGATATCGAAGCACTGCACAACAGTATGTTCAACTTAAATATGAGCCCGGGAGAAGAGATAATTGATGTGATACCGCAAGAATATATTATTGACGGAGAACAAGGCATCAAGCAACCGGTTGGGATGCTTGGGAATTCGCTTGAAGCAAATTTTCATATTATTATAGGACAAACAACAGCGGCAAAAAACATTTATAAATGTGTGAAAAAAGCAGGACTTGAAGTTGTTGATCTTATACTTGAGCCAATAGCTTCGGCAGAGGCAGTACTAAGCGATGAAGAAAAAGAAGCAGGTGTTGTTCTTGTTGATATTGGTGGGGGAACAACAGATATGGCAATTTTTCAGGACGGAATTATCAGACATACAGCAGTAATTCCATTTGGTGGAGATATTATTACCGAAGATGTAAAAGAAGGTTGTACAATAATTAAAAAACATGCCGAAGAATTAAAAGTTAAGTTTGGTTCGGCTCTTGCAAGCGAAAATAAAGAAGAAGAGATAGTTGCAATTCCCGGTCTTAGAGGAAGAGATCCAAAAGAGATCACTCTGAAAAATCTTGCAAGTATTATTCAGGCACGCATGGAAGAGATCATTGAACATTTTTATTATGAAATAAAAAATTCGGGATATGAGAAAAAACTTATTGCAGGAATAGTTCTTACCGGAGGCGGAGCACAGCTTAAACATATTGCACAACTCACCGAATTTATTACCGGAATGGACACAAGGATAGGTTATCCTAACGAGCATTTGGCAAATGAAGTTTCTGATGAAATTGCCAGTCCTATGTATTCAACAGGTGTTGGTCTTGTAATAGAAGGAATTAGTAGATTTTATCAGGAAAAAAAGAAAGAAAACATAAAGAAAAAACCAAACTCGAAAAAATTAAAATTCAAAATCAAAAAAGAAAAGGAAATAGCGATAGAAAAACCAATTAGTTTTCTTGAGAGAATTCAAACATGGTTTGAGAAAGACGAAATAGAATAAATTAATTAACATTTACTTTGTTAATAAAAATTTAATCGAAATATAAATTAAATATAATTAAAATATAATTTTAAAGAAAAAATAATATGGAAGACCTGATAAAATTCGATTTGCCAAAAAATCAATCTTCAATAATTAAAGTAATCGGTGTTGGAGGAGGTGGAAGCAATGCAGTTACCTACATGTACGAACAAGGGATTGCGGGTGTTGATTTTATTCTCTGCAATACTGATGCCCAAGCTCTGGAAGCCAGTCCGGTACCAACAAAGATACAAATCGGGAACAGAGGTCTTGGAGCAGGGTCACTTCCATCTGTGGGAAAAGAATCTGCAACAGAGAATATAGAAAAAATACAGGAAATTCTCGAAAAAAACACCAAAATGCTCTTTATTACTGCAGGAATGGGTGGAGGCACAGGAACAGGTGCAGCACCGGTTATTGCAAAAGCAGCCAAAGAAATGGATATATTAACAGTTGGCATCGTTACTATCCCTTTTTCTTTTGAAGGCAGAAAAAGAAAAATACAGGCAGATGAGGGAATAGCGGAATTAAAAAAACACGCTGATACCATCCTGATAATTTGTAACGATAAGTTAAGATTGTTGCATGGTGATCTTAAACTTTCCGAAGCTTTTTCGAAAGCCGACAATATTCTTTCTATTGCAGCAAAAGGTATTGCGGAGATAATAACCGTACCGGGTTATATCAATGTTGATTTTGAAGATGTAAAAACTGTAATGAAAAACAGTGGCAAAGCAATAATGGGCTCTGCCATAGCCGAAGGTGAAAACCGTGCCACTAAAGCCGTTGAAGAAGCACTTAGTTCGCCACTGCTTAACGATGATAATATTTCGGGTGCTGATAATATTCTGCTTTATATTACATCCGGAAAAGAAGAAATCTCAATGGATGAAGTAATAGAGATAACAGACTATATTCAAAATGAAGCAGGTGAAGATGCTGATGTAATCTGGGGTAACGGAACTGATGAATCTCTCGAAAATAATATCAGTATCACATTGATCGCAACAGGTTTTAAATCGAAAAGAGATCAAATACAAGAGAAAAATAAAAATAAAAAAATCCACGTTTTAAGTGAAGATACAGAGAAAATCGAGAAAGAAGAAACAGTTAAGAAAAAAATCGAAAATATTGAGCTGATCAGAAACAAAGAAGTAAAAGAAAAAGTTGAAACCAACGAAACCGTTTCAAAACCAAAATTCAATAAAAATAATACCGAAGAGGAAAATGAAAATACATTTATTTTTGATTTTACCACTTCGGATAATGAAAAAGAAGATGCAAATAATGAAGTTCATGAAGAAGAGGTAAATTTCGAAATTAACAAACCAAAAGAAACAGAAATAAATAAAGAAAAAGCTATTGAATTTTCCGGACTTCAAAAAAGCATATCTAATAAAAAAACATTGGATAATGAAGCATTGGATGAAGGAAGCATAGAACAAAAAGCATTTGAACGTATCAATAGATTAAAAGCATTAAGCATTAAACTTAAATCTCCCGAAGGAATTGAGCAATTAGAAAATGAGCCGGCATATATGAGAAAAAAAGTAAATCTTAGCAAAAATGCTTCATCAGATTCTGAAATATCAAGATATTCGCTTTCGGATGACGAAGAAAAAAAAGATACCAGCATGAAATCAAATAATTCGTACTTGCACGATAATGTTGATTAAATTTTAGATTTATGATTTAAAATTTTAGATTTAAATTTATAGAATCCGCTAATATCAACAAATTTTTAAATTTTAAATCTGAATTCTAAAATCTTAAATTGTTTGTCCAAGAGTTTGAATAAATATTAAAAACAACTATTATGAGTTTAGAGGTAAAAATAAATAATGATATAAAAGCTGCAATGCTTGCTAAAGACAAAAAAAAACTTGAAGCTATAAGAGCAATTAAATCAGCAATTTTACTTGAAAAGACCGGTAAAAATACTTCAGGTGGAGAAATAACTGAAGATGTAGAATTGAAACTCCTTCAAAGATTAGTTAAACAAAGAAAGGAATCTGCAGAAATATACAAATCAAAAGACCGGCTTGAATTAGCAAAAGAAGAAGAATTTCAGGCATCAGTAATAGAAAAATACTTACCGGAACAAATCAATGAAGATGAATTAACAGACATCATTAAAAAAATAATTGAAAATACTGGAGCATCAGGTATCAAAGATATGGGAAAAGTAATGGGAATGGCAATTAAGGAAGCAGCAGGACGAGCTGATAATAAAATAATCTCTGTAATAACGAAAAAACTTTTACTATAATTCAAAAAAAAAGGAGGGTTTAAACCCTCCTTTTTTTCTTACCTAAATATTTTATTCACCTAATTTAAGTCGCTTAAAAGAAGTAACTGTTAGGTTTTTATCAGTTTCTGTTAAATACTGACGAACAGTTTTTTTAGTGTCTCTAACAAAATCCTGATTAAGTAAAGTGTTTTCTTTAAAAAACTTATTGAGTTTTCCTATTGCAATTTTCTCAATAAGATTTTCAGGTTTGCCTTCTTGTCTAACCTGTTCTTTTCCGATCTCAATTTCTTTATCAATAATTTCCTGAGAAACATTTTCCTTATCTACTGCAATAGGATTCATAGCTGCAACTTGCATTGCAAGTTCAGTGCCTATTTGGTCAACATTTTCAGCTTCGGATTTATTTAAAGCTAAGATAGTTGCAAGTTTATTTCCCTGATGATTATATGCAAAAGTTCTGGCTGCTTCAACAAATTCGTATCCATTTAATCCTATCTTTTCACCAATTTTCCCAACCTGATCCATAATGCTTTCTTCAACGGTTCTGCCGTTAAGGATTAAAGCTTTTAATTCTTCAATTGATCTTGGTGTATTTTTTATTGCAACATCTGTCACGGAATTAACAAAGTCAATAAAATCCTGATTTTTAGCAACAAAATCAGTTTCACAATTTATCATTACAACAATAGAAAAGTTTTTGTCAGCATTTGTTTTAGCTACAACAACTCCTTCAGAGGCTTCTTTATCAGCTCTCTTAGAAGCAACTTTTTGTCCTTTTTTTCTCAAATAATCGATTGCTTTATCAAAATCGCCTTCGTTTTCAACAAGTGCTTTTTTGCAGTCCATCATTCCGGCACCGGTTTGTCTTCTTAATTTATTAACTTCGGCTGCTGTTATTTTTGTCATTATATAATTTGTATTAAAGTTTAACAATAATTTTACTTAGTTTGAAGTTGATTTTTTCGAGATAGTTTTTCTTGGTCTTTTTCCCGGTTTTCTATGTTCATCTTTTTCAACTTCATCTTTTACTTTTTCGACATCTTTCACTTCAGCATCCTTAGAAAGTTTAGCTTTTTCATTCTCTTCTTCTTGTTTTTTCTTGTCAATAGAAAGTTTTTTTTCATTAAGTCCTTCTTCAACTGCATTAACCATTATTTTAGTTATTACAGAAATTGCTTTTGAAGCATCATCATTTGAAGGGATTGGAAAATCAACAAGTTTAGGATCAGAATTAGTATCAACCATTGCAAAAGTAGGAATATTAAGTTTTCTGGCTTCTGCCACTGCAATATGTTCTTTATTGATATCAACTACAAATACTGCAGAAGGCAATCTGTTAAGGTCAGCAATACTACCAAGTTGTTTTTCGAGTTTTGCTCTTTCTCTGGTTATCTGAAGGCGTTCTCTTTTAGAAAGGTTTAAGTAGTTTTTTGTCTTCATAAGTTTATCTATAGAAGTCATTTTTCTAACTGCTTTTCTAATAGTAGCAAAGTTAGTTAACATACCACCGGGCCATCTTTCAGTAACATAAGGCATATTTACTCTTTTTACATGCTCGGCAACTACATCCTTAGCTTGTTTTTTTGTTGCCACAAAAAGTATTCTTTTACCTGACTTTGCAATTTGTTTCATTGCAGAAGCAGCTTCTTCAATTTTTGCAATAGTCTTGTAAAGGTCAATAATATGAATACCATTACGCTCCATAAAAATATAAGGAGCCATATTTGGATTCCATTTTCTTTTGAGGTG
>DAOVNY010000035.1 GCA_030630005.1 Bacteroidales bacterium
AAATCATCAGCAATTCCGCATGATTTTTAATACACGCCTAAATAAAAGATAATCTGATACATACACTAAAAGTACAAAAAATATTTTTCTTGTTAAATTTTGTTAGGTTATTACAATTATATATTGATAGATAATTTTCTTTTACCAATGAATTTAATATTTTCGATTTGTATTATATTTTGACACAATAAAATCAAAAAAGCACATAATATAAACCATACAATTCTAACAATCAATAAATTATGTTGATAACTATGTTGATAACTAATGTAAAGAAAAGAGGTTTAATACTCTGATATTCAGTGTCTTAGATAATAAATTACACCATCTAAAACTAAGATACATGAATACCAAAGCGAATAACAAAAGTAACAAAAAATGCGATAATAGAAAATCCTATAATTGGGAAAAAAATAATTCAAGAAAAAAAAACTGTAAGCAGAAGATTGATAGATTTCTTGCTTATCAATTTATGATACAGGTTTCCATTGTAATCAAAAGGCATTTTCCGGAATTTATGAAAATGCTATCAAATGTAAGCGATTATCGTGAACGACCACAGTATGAAGTTCAGGAATTACTTATGGCTGTTATTTGTATGTTTTTGTTCAAACGAGGTTCACGCAACTCAATGGATAATACCATGGGTAAAGGGGTTTTTGCAAAAAATCTTGAGCAGATATTCGATTGTGCTTTGCCAGACTTAGATACTTCCGATAGGCTTTTGCGGAAATTAACTCCTGATGAGTTAGAAGATATAAAGCAAAAACTTGTTAGTCAATTGATAATACGCAAAGTATTGAATAAATTTAGGTTTTTAGGCTTGTACTATGTTGTTGCAATTGACGGAACAGGAGTTCAAAGTTTTAACAAAGAGCCATACCCTGAGTGTCCATACAAGACATCGAAAAATGGTATTATATCATGGATGGCATCAGTTCTTGAAGCAAAAATAGTTTGTAGCAATGGCTTTAGCATTTCTATTGCCACAGAATGGCTTAAGAATCCTGTAGATAAGGAATTTGACAAACAAGACTGCGAACTTAAAGCATTTGTTCGTCTTGTCAGAAAATTAAAAACAAATTTCCCCAGACTTCCGGTAATTATTGCTGCAGATGGTCTATACCCAAATCAAACAGCTTTTGATATTTGCCAAAGAAATAACTGGCATTTCATCTTCACTTTTAAAGACGGTAATCTAAAAAGTATTTGGGAAGAAATAGAATCGTTAAAAAGGATAGGAGGTGAGGAGAAAAAGCAAGAATACAATGCTGATTCATCTTACCGTATTGTTGAAAATTACTCTTTCATTAATAATCTGGAATACAAAAAATACGAACTAAATGTTGTAGAAGTCATTATTAGCAAGAAGCCTATAAAGAAAGGTTCACAAATAGAAGATCATTTTGCTCATATAACCGATATTTGTATTACTAAAAATAATTGCAGTTTGATAAGTCATACAGGAAGGATGAGATGGAAGATTGAAAACGAAGGATTTAACGAGCAGAAAAATGGTGGATATAATCTTCAACACAAATATTCAAGGACTTCGTTTAATGCTTCACAAAATTACTATCAATGTTTGCAAATAGCACACATGATAAATCAACTTGCTCACAAAGCCAACAGAATTCAAGAAATGATAAAAGACAATGATACACTTAAGTCGTTTATGGAGTGTGCAATAGCTTTGATTATGTGGGTGGAACTTGACAACAATATTTTAGATGGGATAATTCAGGCAAGATGTCAGTTCAGATATTGATAGTAATTTTAGAGAATCCCTGCTTAAACATTCAGGGCAAAACCAAAAAAAACAAGAAAGGAGGTAACTTAAAATAAAACCACATGCGAGTGAAATTTATCTCAGTTATAAAGCTGGTTGGGAAAAATATGTCTAAGTGTAAAATGTTAACTTATAAATAAAAAATAAAAAATTGTTGCGGAATTGCTGAAAATTATTAATATTATTTGCTTTTTTATATAAAAATAGTATATTTGCATTGAATTTGTAACCAAAAAACTTTTTTCACGTTACAATAAACATCTAATTAAAAATACAGGAGGACCGTTTATCGAATAAATATTTACCTTTTTAAAATTTATTAACAAATAAAAAGGGAGGCTATATGAACGCCCAAACAGTTAGCGACAAAGAGCTAATTCGTAAATATTTAGATGGTAATCAAGCCGGTCTTGAGAAATTAATCCACCGTCACAAAAACAGAGTATTTGCTTATATCCTTATGATTGTTAAGGATAAACAACTTGCAGATGACATTTTCCAGGATACATTTATTAAAGTGATCAACACAATGAGAGCAGGCTCTTATAAAGAGGAGGGTAAATTTGTGCAATGGGTTATGAGAATTGCTCATAATTTAATAATTGACCATTTTAGAAAATCAAAACGAATTCCTGTTATTGATAATAATTCCGATGAGTTTGATATTTTTGATACCATTAAGTTTCAGGATATTTCGGTTGAAGATAAGATGATAAAAGATCAGATACATGAAGATGTACGAAATCTTATTGAATTTTTGCCTTCCGAACAAAAAGAAGTTTTATTTATGAGGCATTATTTTGAGATGAGTTTTAAAGATATTGCCGAACAAACTGATGTTAGCATAAATACTGCATTGGGAAGAATGAGATATGCTTTGATCAATCTTCGTAAACTTATTGATGAAAAGGAAATTATACTTACTCAATAATTTTTTCTTAAATTTCTATTTCTCTTTATAATAAACTTTCCGTTTTTTGCGTTAGTGTTGTATTAATATTTTTATGAACTAACCGAAAATTTATGAAAAGAACCTTTACTCTAAATCAAAAAAACTCTAAAAATCACATAGTTATCAGAAGAATGAAGATTGATTCACAATTCGGACCAAGTGACGGAGTTTTGCAAAACATTTTCAATTATTCAAGAGCATTATCTGTATTGAAAACAAGATATACCGGTAATTGCCACTTGATCTTAAATTAAAAAAATAGTATTAACTTTAATCCCGATTCTAATTTTTGGATCGGGATTTTTTATTTTATCAATGCAATTTGAAGAAAAAGGATAGATATAAAAAAATTATTAATTATTTTTCGGAGCATCAGCCTTATGCCGAAACCGAATTAGTATATTCTAATCCGTATGAACTTATTGTTGCGGTGATTCTTTCGGCACAATGTACCGATAAAAGAGTAAATATTATCACTCCTGAATTTTTTAAAGTTTTTACTGAACCACTTGTCCTTGCAAATGCTTCTGTTGAGGAAGTTTTTGATTTAATAAAATCCTGTTCATTTCCAAATAATAAAGCAAAGCACCTTGTCGGGATGGCAAAAATATTGACCTCGAAATTTAAAGGTGTTGTGCCTTCAGATATTGATGAGCTACAAAAATTGCCCGGTATTGGAAGAAAATCAGCGAATGTGATATTATCCGTTGTTTTTAATAAACCGGCAATGGCAGTTGATACACATGTGTTCAGGGTTTCGGAAAGAATAGGGTTGACAACTAATTCGAAAAATCCTTTGCAAACAGAATTGGAACTTGTAAAAAACATACCGGAAGATAAAATCTCATTAGCTCATCACTGGCTCTTATTGCACGGAAGATATGTTTGCACTGCACGTAATCCAAAATGTTTTGATTGCGGGATCAATACTGTTTGTAAATATTTTTTAAAAAAGCTCTAATCAGATACAAATCTGTATTTGTTGAAAAGTAGTTATTTTAAAAGTAAATATCTCCTAAAAAAATAATATATTTGAAAACTGATTTTTAACAGAAATAATATCTAAAAAAACACCTAAAAATTATGGTAAAAGAAAATGTAAGTACAGACGATAAAGCAAAAAAAGATAAATTAAAAGCTTTAGAAGCAACTCTTGGAAATATTGAAAAAAATTACGGCAAGGGTGCAATAATGAAATTGGGAGACCAACCTATTGAGGATATAAAATCCATATCAACAGGATCAATAGGCTTAGATACTGCTCTCGGAGTTGGAGGAGTTCCCAGTGGCAGAGTTGTTGAAATATATGGACCTGAAGCATCCGGTAAATCTACTCTCGCATTACATATAGTTGCCGAAGCACAAAAAAAAGGCGGTATTGCTGCAATTATTGATGCTGAACATGCCTTCGACAGATTTTATGCAGAGAAACTTGGAATAGATATTGAAAATCTTCTTATTTCGCAACCTGATAGTGGAGAACAAGCACTTGAGATAACAGATAATCTTATTCGTTCGGGTGCAATAGATGTTATTGTAATTGATTCGGTAGCTGCACTTACACCAAGAAGCGAGTTAGAAGGAGAAATGGGTGATTCTAAAATGGGACTTCAAGCCCGTTTAATGTCGCAAGCACTTCGTAAACTTACGGCAAATATCAGTAAAACAGGTACATGCTGTATTTTTATTAACCAACTACGCGAAAAAATTGGAGTTATGTTTGGAAATCCCGAAACAACTACCGGCGGAAATGCCCTGAAGTTTTATTCTTCAGTCCGTCTGGATATTAGAAGGATCGGACAAATTAAAGACGGTGATAATATTGTAGGTAATCGTGTTAGAGTTAAAGTTGTAAAAAATAAAGTTGCTCCACCATTCCGAAAAGCTGAGTTCGATCTTATCTATGGTAAAGGAATTTCAAAACTTGGTGAAATAATTGATCTTGGCGTTGAATATAATATTGTCAAAAAAAGTGGCTCATGGTTTAGTTACGGTGAAACAAAATTAGGACAAGGCAGAGATGCAGTGAAAAAACTTTTGATCGACAATCAGGAACTCGCTGATGAACTCGAAAATAAAATTTTCGAAAATATGAAGGCGGAATAAAAATCAAAAATCAGCCTGTCACGACTCAGGCGTGATTAATCAGTGTTCGATATTCGATATTCAAAAAAGATAAATGACAATTAAACATGAATTCAGTTAAAGTTAGCTTTTTATTACTTATTATTTTAGCCTTATTTCAATGGTCGTGTGTAAATGAATCTACTGAAAATAAAGAAGGTGAAAAGCCAAAAGATGAGTTAACAGTACTAAACGAAAAAATAAATAAGGATTCGACTGATGCAAGTTTATTTGATCTGCGTGCTCAAATATATTTAAAAGAAAACAAAATAAATGAGGCACTTCGCGATATCAATAATGCACTTCAAATTGATAATTCCAAATCTGATTTTTTTATTACACTTTCTGATATTTATCTAAAAATGGGCGAAGCAGGAAAATGTAATAATGCCCTTAATAAAGCACTAAGCCTTGAACCCCAAAATAATAAAGCCCTTCTTAAATCCGGCGAATTAAATTTCTTGGTTAAGAATTATAAAAAAACATTTGAGCTTTTGAATAAAGCAATAATGCTGGATAATTATAATCCTGTAGCTTATTTTATTAAAGGATATACTTATCTTGAAATGGGCGATACTGCGAGAGCAATTGAAAATTTTCAAATCGCTGTTGATCAAAAACAGGATTATTATGATGCTTATATTCAATTAGGAGTTTTATATCTTGCAAAAAATGATATCAGAGCAGTTGGATATTATGAAAATGCTTTAAGTGTTTTCTCCGAAAGTATTGAGGCTTTATATGGGATTGCTATGTATTATCAGAATAATAATGAATACCAAAAAGCACTTGATTACTATACTGACATTCTGAAAATCAATCCTGAAAATACACTTGCTTATTATAATTCAGGGTATATTTATCTCGTTTACTTAAATGAGTTTGAGAAAGCTATAATGTATTTTTCTGATGCAATAGATATTTCTCCAAAATATGCTGATGCATATTATAACAGGGGATATTGTTATGAATTATTAAATGATTTTGCTAACGCCAGAAATGATTATAATAAAACTCTTGAATTAGTTATAAATCATGAAAAGGCAATTGAAGGACTGAATAGGATTGATAAGCAATAATGTTTTATAAATAATTCTCTCTTAATTCTTTGAGATCTTCAACTAATTTATCACCATTTATTTTAAAGTTTTGGAATAATTCCTGAATTCCGTCATTGTTTTTATCTCTGCCTTTGTACTCTAATTCTTTCGCCAGTTCCTTTGTTTCTTCATCAACAAAATTTGCAATTACTCCTTTTAAACTGTGTGCATTAAATTTTAGAGATTCAGAATCTTTATTTTGGATGTCTTGCTCTAATGTTTGCATTCTGTCAGGATATTCATTAATAAAAATATCTATTATTTCAAGTACGACTTCTTTGTCGAAAAAACTGAAATTTTCTTTAAATAGTTTTTTGTTTATCATTTTTGTTATTTAATAAAAGCAAATATACATGAATTTTAATAAATATTATTAGCTACATTATTTAGAACAGATTTTAATAAATTAAAATCTACAGGTTTTGGAATATACTCATCCATTCCTGCTTCAAAAAAGTCCTCACGATCATTATAAAATGAGTTTGATGTAACTGCAATTATCGGCAAATGTTTGCCTGAGCCGTTTTCTGATTTTCGAATCTTCTTTGTTGCTTCAAGACCATTCATTTCAGGCATTTGTATATCCATCAATATACAGTCGAGTTCTCTGTCTTTTTGTATGTCAAATGCTTCTTTGCCGTTATTGGCGATAATCGAAGAATGTTTCATTCTCGAAAGATATGTTTTTAATATCTTTTGATTTATGATATTGTCTTCAGCAATTAGAATCTTTAGTGTTTTTGTTTTTAGTTCCATCAAATCTAAATATAATATTATTAAAATTTAACTTTTTTCAGTACTATTTTAAGTTGTTAAACTAAAAATATGCCATGAATTGTAATGTAAAGTAATAGAGATAGATATAGTATTTACAAATTTTGGATAATTACCAAAATAGGAAAATATTACATATTTTGGAATTATACCAATTGTAATTCAAAATGAGCTATATGATATTTTGAATTTTACAATGGTAAATGTTGTAAATCCCGATTTTTTCGGGGCCGATATACAATCAAAGGAGCAGTTAGAACGAAGTGAATAAATGCGACATTTTGATTGATAATCGGTATTATAAAAAAAGACTACCGATTTGATAGATAAGAAATGAAAATATCCATGCAAGTGCTGTCGAATAAACAGCCATAAAAATTGCCCATTTCCATCCACCTGATTCTCTTTTGATAGTTGCAATAACTGCAATACAGGGAAAATAGATCAGTATAAAGATTAAAAATCCAAAGGATACTAATGGTGTATATGCTTTTTTACCTATGTTTTTTCCGTTAGTATTTGTTTCTTCACGTAATTTATTAGCAAGGTTAAAAGTGTTATCATCATTATTTTCTGCCTGGTGTAATACACCCAATGTGCTTACAACGATCTCTTTTGCTGCAATTCCGGCAACAAGACTGATTCCCATTTTCCAATTAAAACCCAGTGGTGCTATAACCGGTTCAATAAAATGTCCGATCTTACCTATCATCGAACTTTCCAGAAGTTCCTGAGTTTTTAAATTTTCAAATTTACTGATGATATTTTCTTTTTGATTTTGTAATGTTAAAATCGTTAGAGTGTCATTAATATCTGTAAAATTAATTTCCATATCAATTTTTAATGAACTTTCAACAATTTGTTTGTTATATTTTTCATGAATTTCATTGTTGATCGGGAAATAACCCAAAGCCCAGATAATAATTGAAGCTATTAATATTATACCTCCCATTTTTCTCAGATATTGAGAGCCTTTGAACCACGTGTGTCGCAGTGTAGCTTTTAATGTGGGAATTCGGTAAGGAGGAAGCTCCATTACAAATGGAATTTCTTTTGATTTAAAAAGAGTTTTTTTAAAGATGATAGCTATAATAATCGATAAAATTATTCCAATACCATAGATTGAGAATAAAACTAATCCGGGACGATTCGGGAAAAATGCTCCAATAAATAGGATGTAAATCGGTAAACGGGCACTGCACGACATAAATGGGTTGATAAGCATAGTAACAAGCCGGTTGTTTTTGTTGCCAATAGTTCTCGTCGCCATTATTGCCGGTACATTGCATCCGAAACCCATAAGCATAGGTATGAATGACTGTCCATGCAAACCTATCTTGTGCATAAGTTTATCAACAATAAATGCTACTCTTGCCATATATCCCGTATCTTCCATAAGTGAGATAAATAAAAATAGAATCAGAATATTTGGAAGAAAAACGATTACACCTCCAACACCACTGATAACTCCATCAACAAGAATGGCTCTAAAAATGCTTTCGGGTAAGAATTTAGTTATCATTTGTCCGCATATTTCAACAAGACTTTCTATCCAGTGCATTGGGTATGCTCCAAGCGAAAAAGTTGTCTGGAACATAAGCCACATAATAAAAATAAAAACCGGATAACTAAGGATTTTATTTGTGAGAATATTGTCGATCAGATGGCTTCGCGATCGAATATCTTTTTTGCTCTTTTTAAATGTTTCTTTTAAGGCTCCATCAATAAATCCATATTTATAATCGGAAATTACCGTCTCAGGACTATCTTTACATATTGGTTCTATCCTTGAAATTTCTTTTTCAACTGTACTTAAAATTTCATCATAATTGGTACATTCGTGAATTCGTATTATTTCTTCTTTATCTCTTTCAAGTAATTTAATAGCCAGAAACCTTGGAGCAACTCTAATTGTGATCTTTTTATTTTCTTCAATCCTTATCTTTTCCTGTATTATCTTTATTGATCTTTCAATTTCATCCCCGTAATTTACATGTATGTGTCGTACTGTCGGATCTTCATCTTCAAAAACATCAATAATTTTATTAAAAAGATATTTGATGCCCTTACCTTTTGAACTAACTGTTGGAACCATAGGAATACCGATCATTTTTCCAAGAGCATCATAATCAAACTTATCACCCTTATGTAATAGTTCATCATACATATTTAAGGCAATAACAACTTTAATATCAAGGTCGATAAGTTGAGTTGTGAGATAAAGATTTCTTTCCAGATTTGAAGAATCAACAATGTTAACAACAACATCAGGAACTTCATCAAAAATATAATTCCTTACATAAACTTCTTCGGGAGTATAACTTGTGATTGAATAAGTTCCCGGCAAATCAATAATATTAAAAGTATAACTGTTTTGTTTGAACTTAGCTGTTTTTGCATCAACAGTTACACCACAGTAATTTCCAACCTTTTCTTTTGAATGAGAAGCATAATTAAAAAGCGTTGTTTTTCCTGCATTTGGGTTTCCAACCAAAGCAACATTTATTATCTTGCTTTTATGTTTTGTTTTTTTCCTTTCGGAATTATCAATAATTACACCATTATATTTATTTCCCCCAATTTCAAATTCTTCAGAATAATTTCCGGATTCAAAATGATGTTGCCCGCGTTGACGCTGGCGTTGACGTTGACGTTTTTGATGTTGATGATGAATTTTAGAGTATTCAGAAGAAGGGATGACTTCAATAAGTATTGCTTCACTATTTCTTAATGAAACTTCGTAACCCATAACAGTATATTCTATGGGATTTTTTAGTGGAGCTTTTTTACCAACAATGATTTCTTTTCCTACAACAAAGCCCATTTCCATAATTCTTTTACGAAAAGCCCCTCGTCCTTTCACTTTCGTGATGATGCATTTGTCGCCTTGTTTTATGTCGTAAAGATTCATGAAATAGTATTCTAATTTAGATTGATTCTAAAAAATGGCAAAATAAAGGAATTTATTCAATAAAAACAATAATAGCTAATAAAAAATTTCATTAATTGCTAAATGAAATCAAATTCATCAATAATATCATTTTTATTTTTGTTTTTATGCAAAATATGATGAATGGCTTGTAAAGAGTTGATAAGTTTATATCCCCAATTAATTTCGAATAAGACTTTACATTCATGAGTTGCATTTTGTTTTGCAGCACGGGTGGGTTTTTGATAAAGAAGTACAAAATCTTTCATATCCTGATAAATATCAGAAAGATATTCTGACAAATTTGTCATCACAGGTTCATTTGGATCGGGACTATTAAGGTCGAGATACCAAAATTCATCATCTTCATCAAACTTGTTTCTAAGATCATTAAATATGGTTTCCCATTGTTCTTCAGTAACAAATCTTTCATTTGTTTCAGGGTTATCAACTATAACTTCGGGAAGGAGAGTGCCTTTTAAAAATAAAAGTGGTAATGCTTTTTCAAGATATATAAATATTTCAGTTTTAGGATTTTTTTCGGCTTCTTCAATGTATAAACAAAAATTATTTGCAACGGTTATCATTTCGATAACATTATTAGAAAATGCAGCTTCGGTTTGATTTTCTCCCATTTTTGTTTTTGTTTTATACAATTGACTTTGCAAAATTACGATTTAAATTACCTTTTATCATTTTTTAAAATAAAACCTAATCTTACTTGCAAACTTTGTGGAAATATAATTCTCATAACTCATACACACATCAGCACTGAAATTAATGCCGGAGTTAATTATGTTATTCAAAATATTTTCATTTACATTATCAATATCGGATTTTAGGATATTATTTTTTATTATTGAATAGATTATACCTGCATTAAAATTATCGCCTGCACCAATAGTGCTTACCGTTTTTATTTTTGGTACGGGATATTCTTTCCTGATTTTTGGAGTAAAAAGAAAAACTCCTTTATCACTCGCAGTGTAAATCAGGTTTTTGCAATTGTATTTTTTAATTGTTTCGTAGGCAGATTGTGGATTTTCGATATTAAATATCACCGAAAAATCTTCATCAGATGCTCTTACAATATCCGAAACTGAAATATTTTTGATAATGAATTTTCGTAATTCCCCAATCTGATCTTTATGTGGTTTTCTGATATTCGGGTCGTAAATAATTATAGCTTTCGCTTTTCGTGCGTTTTCAACAAATTTCATAACTTGCTCTCTAACATCTTCGGAAATAGAATAAATGGAGCCGAACAATAAAATGTCGTTTTCCTTTAGTTTAGGAAATTCAAGGTTTAATCTTTCTTTTGGGTAGTGCTTGATAAAATCATATTCCGCTTCATTTTTCTCGTTTAAAAAAGCAAGTGAAATTGCTGTTTTACCATCATTAAATCTAAAAATATATTTTGTGCTTACACTATTAGAAATTAGAAAATCATCAATAAGTTTTCCGGCTTTATCATTCCCATATTCACTTATAAGGCTAACAGGTATATCAAGTCTGCCAAGCGAAACAGCAGTATTTAACATAGCGCCACCGGATTTTGCATCAACAGGTTTCGAGTTTTTAAAAATAATATCAAAAACTGTTTCACCTATGGTGTAAATCTTTCGCATCAATTTTCCGATTCGGATTTTTCATGTGCTTTGTCGAGCAACTCTTTAAATTCATCAAGCTTGTCATCACAGATTGCCTGAATGATTTTTTTATTTAATTTTAACTCCGATCCAAGTTCTTGATTGCTTTGAAGTTCTTTAAGAAAACTCTCTTTTTCTTTTTCAGAAAGCTCTCCGTTTTCAAACTTTTCGATGAGTTCGATGTATTTTGCTTTATTTTTTTTCATTTTCCAAGTTTTTCCCAATTCTTAGGATAGCGAAAGTACTAATTTATTGTTAATTTCAAAGAAAATATTATTTTTGTTTTTTTGGGATATTAGCTCAGTTGGTTTAGAGCATCGCCTTGACAGGGCGGGGGTCAGTGGTTCGAATCCACTATATCCCACTATTTTGTGTGGTAATTATTTGAAATAAATTAGTTTGTTTTACGTAACAAATAGTTCATAAATCGTAAATCGTAAATCATAAATTCCCTATCCCTCTTGTTGTGCCTGAATAGCTGTTATCAAAACAGTATTTACAATATCTTTAACAGAGCAGCCCCTGCTCAAATCATTAACGGGTTTGTTTAATCCCTGAGAAACAGGACCAATAGCTAAAGCATTTGATGCACGTTGTACAGCTTTATAGGTATTATTACCTGTATTGAGATCGGGGAAAATATAAACTGTTGCTTTTCCTGCTACTTCACTATTTGGAATTTTTTTTCTGGCAACAGTAGCGTCATAAGCAGCATCATATTGAATAGGACCTTCTATTTTAAGATCGGGACGGCGTTTGCGAGCTATTTCCGTTGCAATTCTAACTTTATCAACATCTTTTCCTTTACCTGATTCGCCGGTGGAGTAAGAGAGCATTGCTACACGAGCTTCTATACCAAACATATTGGCAGTATCAGCAGAACTGATGGCAATATCAGCTAATTCTTCAGAATTTGGATTGGTATTAAATGCACAATCTCCATAAGCAAGCACACGATCTTCAAAACACATTAAAAAACAACTTGAAATAACAGAAAATTCTGGTTTTGATTTGATAAATTCAAATGCAGGACGAATAGAGTGTTGTGTAGTATGTGTGGCTCCCGAAACCATTCCGTCTGCATGATTTTTATAAACCATCATTGTTCCTAAGTAGCTAACATCACGCATTATATCGAATGCCATTTCTTTTGTAATTTTTTTATGTTTTCGTAGATGATAATAGGTAGGTGCATAATCGTTAATAAGATCGTTATCATAAGGATCGATAATATTTACTCCATCAAGTTTTAAATGAAGTTCTCCGGCTCTGGCGTATATGTCGTTTTCATTTCCCAAAAGGGTGATCTCAACAACATTTCGTCTCAGTAATATTTCAGCAGCTCTCAAAATGCGGTCATCCATACTTTCGGGAAGTACAATATGTTTGCGATCAGAACGTGCTCTTTCAAAGAGTTCGTATTCAAACATTATAGGAGTAACAACATTAGAAGGTGTAATATCTATTATCTCTTTAAGTTTTGTATCGTCCACAAATGCTTCGAAATGACCTTGAGCCATTGCCAATCTTCGTTCATTGTCGGGTTTTAATATTGCTTTTGTTTTACTGATATTTAAAGCAGTGGTGTAAGTGTCGGTTTCTACATCAAAAATGGCAACAGGAAGTTTTCTAATACCCTGAATAAGTTTCATCAAATCTTCATTCGGCTTAAAACCTCCTGTTAGAATGATGCCTGCAATTTTTGGAAAATTATCGGATAAAAAAGTCATGAATAAAGTAATCAGAATATCAGTACGATCGCCCGGAGTGATAACCAGTGTTCCGGCTTCGTTCTGTTTTAGAATGTTTTCGATAGTCATTGCACCAACTTTATAGTTGGTTACATCGTAGTCAAGAACATTTTCATCACCATAAATGTGATGAGCTTTAAGTGAATTAGCGATCTGACGAATTGTAAGTTTTTGAAGTAATTCTAATTCAGGAATAACAAAATTAATCTCATTATTGAGATTTAATGATTCAAGTAATTTTTTAATCTCATCTAAGTATTCGGGTTTTACACGATTAACAAATATGCCGAGCTTACTGCATCTTTCATGTTGAAGGACGCTTTTTATCAATTGGACTGTGTTGGCAATTCTTCCAATATTTTTATTTTCCCCGTTTACAACTGCCAGAACCGGAGCATTAAGGTTATTAGCCATCCGGGCGTTAAATTCAAATTCAAATGGTTTTAAAGAGCCTCTAAAATCAGTACCTTCAATTAAAACAAAATCACATTCCGATTCCAGTTTTTTGTATTTATTGATAATTGTAGTGATCATAGTATCAAAATCATCGGCATTTATAAGCTTAAATGCTTCTTTACTTGTCATACCGTACATTGAATCATGATCAAAAGGAAGTTTAAAACGTTTAGAAACAAGATCTATGTCGTGATCGGGTTTTTGTTCAAGTCTTATAATTGGTCTGAATAGTCCTACTTTTTTTATGTGCCTTGTTAAAATATTCATTATTCCGAGAACAATCAGTGATTTTCCGGATTCTGCCTCAGTTGCAGCAATGTATAGGTTTTTTGACATAGGATTTTTTTCTGTATATTTTTTGTTCCTTTTTTGGGACTGCAAAATTACAAATTAGATTTTGATTTTTGAATATTGAAATATAATTTTGCTGAAAATATAATTTCATAAAATGAATATCAAAAATCGCATAGAAGTTTTTATAAAACTTGGAGAATTTTTAAAGGAGTTATCAACCGGTAATAATAGCAGCCATATAAGTTTTGTTTTTGAGCAATATTTTAACTCTGTTAACAATATCATCAAGAACTCAGAAAAACACAATCCATGGTTTATTGAAAAAAATGTGCGTTTCGCTCTAAATTCAATTGCCGAAAGTCTTGAAAAAGACAATATTATAAAATGGATAAATCCTTATCGGGAAAAAATTGAAAAAAGAGTTAATTGCGTAAATGTAGGTGTGGTGATGGCAGGAAACATTCCTGTTGTCGGTTTCCATGATTTCTTATGTGTTTTAATGTCAGGAAATAGATTCATCGGTAAATTATCGTCTGATGATAGCGAATTATTGCCGGCAATTTCAAAAGTATTGATAGAAATAGAACCAGATTTTAAAGATAAAATTCATTTTACCGAAGATAAACTTCAAAACTTTGATGCGGTAATTGCTACCGGCAGCGACAATACTTCGAGATATTTTGAATATTATTTTGGGAAATATCCAAACATCATTCGTAAAAACAGAAATGGTGTTGCAATATTAACAGGCGACGAAACCAAAGATGATTTGGAAAAACTTGGTTCTGATATTTTTATGCACTTCGGACTTGGTTGTCGTAATGTTTCAAAATTATTCGTTCCCGAAGATTATTCATTTGATCAGTTTTTTGAAGGCATGGAAAAATTTAATTGTGCTCTTAATCATTCAAAATATATTAACAATTACGATTATTATAAATCAATTTATCTGATAAACAAAGAAAAGCATCTCGACAATGGCTTTTTATTATTGAGAGAGGATGATTCTTTCAGTTCACCGATTTCAGTTATTTTTTATGAAAAATATAAAAATGAAAAACAATTATCAGACAGATTAAACTCAAATAAAGCAAAAATTCAATGTATTCTTGCAAAGGACAATAAAATTCCTGAAGCAATTCCATTTGGGTCAAGTCAATCACCACAATTATGGGATTATGCTGATGGAATTGATACTATGGATTTTTTGTTGAAGGTTTGAGTTATCTTTAAGTCAAAAAAACAAATTGAATAACGAATTTCGATTAACGAATAATGAATTTCGAAGTAAAAAAAAATCTGAAATCTAAAATTGGTGTTTGATATTCGACATTCATTTTTTTAATAAAATTTCTTTATTGATATTAGGATATTTGTATAAAAGATAATACTTTTGCAATCCGAAAAAAATAAAGAAATAATAAAATGGC
>DAOVNY010000094.1 GCA_030630005.1 Bacteroidales bacterium
AAACTAAATCAGCAATTTCAATAAATTCCTGTTGCAATTTTTTTTCATCAGTTTTATTATAAATATGTCCTTCAAATGAAATAATATATTTGTTATCTGAAAAAATCTTAAAAGGATAAGATTCGTATTTTATATTTCCGATAAAGAAATTCTCATCAGTAAAAACTTCATTTAAACAGAAATTTTCAGGAAAGGAAATCCTTTTCAGAGCTTTCTTGTTTTCGTTTTTAACTTTATTGAAATAAAATATTAAGCCGGGCATTTAAAATTTTAATCTGATAAATTCGTTTGTATTATTATTCTTTTGCTAAATTACATCTTTTTTAATCATTCAGATATAAAACCTTACTTTTGCTTTTGAAAAATTTACAAATGACTGACACTTCGAGAAAATCATCCATACCAAAAAAACTTTGCTTCGGGCTAATATGTAATAGCACACAACTCGAAAGGTGGCAGGCGGAAACAGTTAAATTACTTCGGGAAAATGGAATCGAACTTAAAATTATAATCCTGAATGACAATAAACCGACACGAATTTCTCCGGCAAAAAAGGTTTTAACTTATCCGTACAAGAATTTGCTTTTCAGAATTTACAACAGATATATTTTAAAACCTTCATCAAAAAAACCTGTTGATATTAGCGAGCAGATAGCAGGAATCGAAAGACTAAAATGCAAAACAAATCAAAAAGGATACACCGACAGATTTTCTGAAAATGATATAAAAAAAATCAAATCTCACAAACCGGATTTTATTCTCAGGTTTGGATTCAATATTATTCGAGGCAAAATTTTAAATTCAGCAAAATTTGGTGTTTGGTCATTTCATCACGATGATGAAAACAAATATAGGGGAGGACCTCCGGGTTTCTGGGAAATTTATAAAAAAGACCACACCAATGGAGTTATACTTCAAAAACTTACAGACAAACTCGATGCAGGAATAATTCTAAAAAAAGGCTATTACAAAACCATAAACCATTCGTATTTAGCCAACATCGACCAAATATATTTTGAAAGCAAAAAGTTTCCGTTGCAGGTTTGTAAAGACCTGATGAACGGAATTGACAATAAAATCCCGAGCCATACAAAAGCCCCGATATTTTATGTTCCGGGTAATTTTAAAATGATTATTTTCCTGTTAAAGTTATTAAAGAACAAAATTAAATTTCACTTAACGGAGCTATTTCTTATTGAAGATTGGAATACTGCAATAATTGATCAATCACTTGAAAACATTCTGAAAAACAATTCATTAAATAACGACAAGCTGAAAATCCGGTGGTTGCCAAAACCAAAAAATCGAATATTTTCGGCTGACCCATTTATCTTTACAGATAAAAACGGAAATTCCAATATTCTTTATGAAAATTATGATTATCGCGAGAGGAAAGGAAAAATCTCATCAACAATAATAAATGATGAGAACAAAACTTCTGTTGCAATAGAAGAAAATTTTCATTTGGCATTTCCTTTTATTCTGAATCACAATAACAATATTTACTGCATTCCCGAGAGTTTTGAGAGTAATCAGGTCAGACTTTATAAACTTGACGAGGCAACAGGGAATTTTCAATTTATCAAGCCACTCATAGAAAATACTGCTGTCGTTGATCCTATTTTATTCAAACACGAGAATTTGTGGTGGTTGTTTTTTACACGAAAAGACCTGCCCGGCGTAAATTTGTATGCATATTTTTCAAAAGAATTTGATGGAAATTTTGAAGAACACAAAAATAACCCGATAAAAATTGACATCAAATCATCACGTCCTGCCGGTGCCCCGTTTTACTTTAATGGTAAACTTTGCAGACCGGTTCAGGATTGTGCAAAAACTTATGGCGACAAAATCCACATCAACAAAATCGAAAAATTATCACCACAAGAATTCAGCGAAAAAACAATTGAAACATTAACGCCAATTGAAAATTCAAAATTTTATAAAGGCATACACACAATCAATTCTAATGGAAAATATACTGTAATCGACGGAAAACGATTTATCTTTATCGGCGAAAATTTTGTTTTTCAGTTAAAACGAAAAATCCATAAATTATTAAAATTAAAATAATTAAATGTTAAAAAAAATAATCGGTACAACGGGAGCCAGATTTTTCAGTGCTTTTCTCACATTTGTCATACTTTGGATAACCACCAATTATCTTGGCAAAGAAGGCGTTGGAACTATCAGTCTTATCATCCTGGATATTGCGATTATTTTATTGCTAAATGATTTTATCGGCGGCAGCGCATTAGTCTATTATACGCCGCGCCGCAATGTTTCCAAGCTCCTGACTATCTCTTACATCTGGGCTTTTATTGTGATAATAATATTTTTTGGGATATTCCGACTACTCAGTCTTTCCCCAATAATATACAACACCATTATTCCGTCAGGCTTTGAATATCATATACTTGCAATTGGACTTCTAAACACCCTCAGTTTCATTAATTTGAATATCCTTGTCGGGAAGGAAAATATCAAAATGTACAATACAATTTTTGTTATTCAAATCATCGCTTTGTTTCTGTCGCTTGTATTTTTTATTTTTATCATTAACAAAGTTGAAGTAATTTCTTATGTGTATTCATTGTATATTTCACAAAGTATTTCTTTTCTCCTTGGAGTTTTATGTCTGAAAAAACATTTCACATTTAAAAATCACGACCATATTTTTGCATTAATAAAAGAGATTTTAAACTATGGTTCTATGACTCAGTTTGCCAATATTATCCATCTAACAAACAAAAGATTAAGTTTTTATGTTATACGATCATTTATTGGAATGGGATCTCTTGGAATTTACTCAGCCGGAGTACAATTATCCGAAGGTTTAAGATTGATCGGTCAGAGCATTTCCATTGTACAGTTTGCCCGCATATCAAATACAACTGATATGGATTATGCCAAAACACTAACATTACGCCTATTAAAATTTACAACTTTAATTACGGCATTTTGCATGATAATCCTACTTCTTATCCCAACTGATGTTTTTGAATATATTTTTGGTGAGAATTTCGGTTTTATCCGTCCGGTGATGTTTAGTCTAAGTATTGGAGTTGTTGCAATAGCTGCCTCAATGATCTTCAGTCACTATTTCTCAGGGACAGGAAAACCAAAATATAATGCCATTTCTTCAGGCGTGGGACTTGTGTTCACATTGATATTTGCATTTATTTTAATCCCGGAATACGGAATAATCGGAGCGGGAATTACTGCCACTCTCGCTTATTCCGCAAGTGCGGTTTATCAACTCATTATCTTTGTCAGGATAACTAAATTAAAACTCCCTGAATTTTTAATCACTAAAAAGGATATTAAATTTTTTATTGATGAAGTGAAAAAAGTGAGAGCAAAGAAGAAAGATGCTTGATGCTTGATAACTGACAACCAATTACAATAAATTACAACCAATTACCATAAATCACAAACATCTCTTTTCCACCATTCCATCAGTCAATCAATTTCTCTAACTGCTTAGAGTAATGCTAAAAAGATATTAACAGAAGGTATTTGATAAAAAAAGTAATTTCTTCTTTATTGGAATACTTGATTTCATACTTTTGCATCAAAATGGGATAGTATGTCTGAAAAATACAATGAAGATAGTATAAGGTCGCTTGATTGGAAAGAGCATATTCGGCTTCGTCCGGGAATGTATATCGGGAAGCTTGGAGACGGCACATCGCAGGATGATGGAATTTATGTATTGATAAAAGAGATACTCGACAATTCTATTGATGAATTTGTTATGGGTAACGGAAAAATCATCGAAGTTGAAATAAAAGATAAGATGGTTACTATCAGGGATTACGGAAGAGGAATACCACATGGAAAATTAATTGACTGTGTTTCAAAAATCAATACCGGTGCCAAATACGATTCCAATGTCTTTAAAAAAGCTGTGGGATTGAATGGTGTTGGATCAAAAGCAGTAAATGCAATGTCTGCTTATTTTAATACCCAATCGATTAGAGAAGGACAAGTAAAAGAAGTAGAATATAAAAAGGGAAAGCTATTTAAAGATCACGAAATAATTAAGACAGACCAAAAAAACGGAACTATTGTATCTTTTATTCCCGATGATAGTATTTTTGAGAACTTCTATTACATCAACGAGTACGTTGAAAAACTTTTATGGAATTATGTCTTTCTAAATAATGGTTTGAAGATCATTTTTAATGATGAAACATTTGAAGCCAAAAATGGTTTACTCGATTTACTCGAAAGAAATATCAACGGAAACGGACCTCTCTTATATCCTATCGTTAGAATACAAGAAAATGATTTTGAGTTTGCATTTACTCATAGCTCAAGGCAATATGGCGAAGAATATTATTCGTTTGTTAACGGACAACATACAACACAGGGAGGCACACATCAGGCTGCTTTCAAGGAAGCTATTGTAAAAACTGTAAGAGAATTTTACAAAAAAGATTTTGAAACCAATGACATCAGGACTTCAATTCTTGCAGCTATCAGCATTAAAGTTACTGATCCTATTTTTGAATCTCAAACTAAAACAAAACTCGGTTCACAACATATTGAGCCGGGCGGAGTGACCATCAGAAATTATATTCACGATATTGTTAAAAGAAATCTTGACAACTATCTTTATATGAATTCTGATTTTGCAGAAGCTCTTTTAAGGAAAATCCAACAATCGGAAAAAGAACGAAAAGAACTTGCAGGAATTAAAAAACTTGCCCGCGAAAGCATTAAAAAAGCCAGCCTTCACAATAAAAAACTTCGCGACTGTAAAGTTCATCTTAACACTAATCACGAAAATCGTCTTGATTCAACTTTGTTTATTACAGAGGGTGATTCTGCCAGCGGCTCTATTACAAAATCACGAAAAGTTAGTACACAAGCGGTTTTTAGCCTTAAAGGAAAACCTCTTAACTGTTTTGGATTAAGCAAAAAAGTTGTTTATCAAAATGATGAGTTTAACCTTTTACAAGCAGCTTTGAACCTTGAAGACGGTTTGGATAATCTTCGCTACAACAACGTGGTAATAGCCACCGATGCCGATGTTGACGGTATGCACATTCGTTTGTTATTGCTTACTTTCTTTTTGCAATTTTATCCCGATCTTATCAAAGCAGGTCATATATATATTTTACAAACACCGCTTTTCAGAGTGCGAAACAAAAAAGAAACTATCTATTCTTATTCGGAAGAAGAAAGGATAAAAGCAGTAAATAAAATAGGTAAAAATGCAGAGATCACAAGATTTAAAGGTCTCGGTGAAATTTCTCCGGGTGAATTCAAGCATTTTATCGGATCATCAATGCGACTCGATCCTGTAATACTAAAAAGAGAGTCTTCAATTAATGATATTTTGTCATTTTATATGGGGAAAAATACTCCCGACAGACAAAAATTTATCATCAAAAATTTAAGAATTGAAGAGGATATTGTTGAGAAAGCGAAAGTAGCGTAATACGTTGATTCATAAAGTCAAGCGATTTTTAAAACAAAGCACCAAATATCAAAAAATCAAATAACATTCAACACTCAACATACAACGACCAAAGGAAATCTGTCTGGATGAATTTTTATTTTCTACTTTTTTACTTGTTTATTGCTTATTGAGTATTGCTTATTGAGTGTTTTTTACATTTTAGTCATCCATACGGACTTGCTTTGCTTCGTTTTACATTTTAAACATTAATTATGTTACGATATTTTGTAATTATCATCTTTAGTTTGTTTGTAATTCAGGGTGTTGATGCTCAGGAATTTCTAAATACATCGAAAAATAAAGTTGATAAAAATGGTTTTCTTATTTCTGAAATAATTCAATAACATTATTCAGTTTATCAACCACCACACAATTAGTTGAATTTATTCTTTCACGATTTTGATGCCCGTCAGTAACTAAAATACAATTACATCCGATTTCTTCGGCAACCTGATAATCGTGAATAGTGTCGCCGATCAGACAAATTGTTTTAGGTTTTATCTTAATTTCTTTGATTAATTGTTTGGCTCTGTCAATTTTGCTAACCGCATAATGATTGTTAATTCCCATGATTTTTTGGAAGTAGTTTTCAATGTTTCTTTCTTTTACTGAGGTTATTAAAGAATTTTGTTCCATTGCCGAAATAATATATTGAGGCTTATCTTTTTGTCGGAAAAATTCAAGAACTTTAACAGTATTTTTAAATAGTGGAGCATCCGGCAACTTTTGTGTGTAAACGTTAATAAATTCAGTAGCAGGTTTTGAAAAGTCTTCCTTGTTAAAATCAAACCCTGCTTTTTCGTAATAATCTTTTACAGGAAAAGTAAATATTTTGCGGTATTCTTCAAGGGTCAATAATTCTTTTCCTCGTTCTTTAAGCAAAATATTTATCGAATCGATGCAAATATGCATGTCATTTAAAAGTGTGCCGTTCCAATCCCAAAAAATCGTTGTAATATTTCTCATTAATAATTATTTATCTGATAAATTTATTTTTAATAATCAGTGGATCTGTGGCTTTATTTAAAAATATAAATAATGAAATTTTAAACCATCAAATTTATTGTATTCCAATGCAGGAAAAGGAATTTTAACAATATTTAAAACATCAAAGAAAAGTTTTAATGTTTTTGATTTGGTTTGTATTTTGTTAAAATCTACATCAAGTGAAAAATAATACTGACGATATCTGTTGAAATAGGGGATAGGTGAGCCATTATATTCAGTTGGATTATCTCTGGCTCCGATCAATCCTTCGGGGCTGTAACCAACGGCTATGTTAAGCCATTCGGGTATTATTCCTTTATTTTTCATAAAGGAAGAAATGTTGGCAGATAGCCAGATCGTTTCGCCGTTATAATCTTTTAAAATTTGCTGGATAAGATTACTTCCAAGTTGATCATCTGTATAATTTGGGAATTTGGTTTGATGAAATGAAAATTTCAGTAATAATCGTTGTTCGCCCCATGTTAATTGTTGCCCGATAAAAAGTCCTGTTCCAATGCCGTTTGCCAATAAGTCTGTTGAAGAAGCTCCCCATTGTTCTGAAAATCCATCCAGTATTTCAACATTCAATAAATACACAAATCCTAACATTCCGCCGTACCAAACAGCCTTTTTTTCGCTTACTCCCGACCATCGCAGCATTTTATGACCGATGTTTCCAATGTAATATGAGTTCAAACTATGCCCGAACTTATCCATTTGCAGCCAACCCGGATAATCATCAATAAAATGAAAAGAAGATAGCGGGTAATCTTTATACCATAACGAATACAATCCAACCATCGAACCGGCATAAATCACACTTTCCGTAATAATTACACCTGTCAGCCTTGATTTGTTCAAACTATCTGGGAAATAATCAAATGATTTGTTGCTTTGTGAATGACAGACTGTTGCTGATGAAAATATCATCAGAATAAAAAATAAAATGGTATATCTAATATTTTTGATCAATAAATGAAATTTAAAATAACTAAAATTAATTTTATAATCTGTGAATCTGTGGCTTCTTTGATTTAAACCCAAAATTCATCTATTTCCAAATTCTCATTTTATTAAGAGCTTTCTGATATGCTCTTGCATTTTTCATATGTTGAGCATTGGTTTTTGCAAAACTATGATATCCCGAAAGATCATCTTTAGCACAAAAGTAAAGATAATTATTTTTGTCATAATTCAGAACTGCATTAATTGATGCAATAGACGGAATGCAAATTGGTCCTGGTGGTAGTCCTTTGATTTTATATGTATTATAAGGAGAGTCAATTTCTTTATGTTCGTTTAATACTCTTTTGATACCGTAATCTCCAAGTGCAAATATTAATGTGGGATCAGCCTGAAGCCGCCAGCCCTTATTTAGTCGGTTGATATATACACCGGCAATAATGGGTTTTTCATCGTTTTTCGAAGTTTCCTGTTCAATAATTGAGGCAAGAGTTATTATTTCATTGGTAGTCATTTTCAATTCACCGGCTTTATTTTTTCTTTCGTCAGTCCAGAAATTTTTTGATTCTGAATACATGCGTTTGATAAATTGGTTAGCATTTGTATTCCAAAAAAATTCATAAGTATTAGGAATAAAGATAGTAGTTACTGTTTTCGGAGTAAGTCCGAGTTTTTCAATAAAAGAAGTATCATTTAAAAGAGATAAAATACTTTTCTTATCAGCTTCAATCTGTTCCGAGATTCTGTTAGCAAGTTGTTCTTTGGTTCGGATATTATTAAAGATTACTTTTACAGCTTCATTTTTGCCTGACCTCAATAAATTGATAAGCACAAGATTATTTATATCTTTTTTTATTAAAAATTTACCGGCTTTAATATTTCCCGGATATTTTTTCTTTTCTGCAAGCCATTCAAAATTCTTTCTGTTAATGATAATTCCATTCTCGTACAAAATTGTTTTTACATCTTCGAAATTTGAATTTGTCGGAATATAAATTGCAGTTTGTTCTTCCTTGTTAAGCCAAACATTAGGACTGTAAATAACCTTGTACAAAAGGTATCCTACTATTAAAGCTGCAATAATCAGTATTCCTAATGTGTAAATAATAAATTTGTGAAGTATTGAACGTTTTTTCTTTATGTTTCTTGCGTATTTTGGATGATAATAAGCCATTTATGTTTTTTTTGATTTCTTATATTAATTATATTTTATCATTTTATCATTTACGCATTTAATCATTTATTAACAAGTTGTAATAAGGATTCATCATGAAAATCTCCATTCCTGAAGTTCCAGTCTTTCTTTGTGCCAACCAACTGAAAATTTTTCTTTTTAAACAGTTTTAGACTAACTTCGTTCTCAGTAGAAATATTGCAATAAAATTGATGTAAATTCAATGTTTCAAATCCATATTTTATTAAAACATCCAAAGCTTCCGAAGCGATACCTTTATTTCTTTCTTCT
>DAOVNY010000145.1 GCA_030630005.1 Bacteroidales bacterium
AGGTAAAAGAAACTCATAAAGATAAGTTTTAAGAGATTTCAGTTTTCTGAGTTCATCAATTGAAATAATAATTTTTCCAGTTTCCTTTTTGACAATTTTCTTTTCCTTTTTCTCAATTTCTTTAAAATAAATATTCTCGGTTTCAGAAAAACGGCTAATATTTTTTTGCATCACTTTTTCGATATCCGGTTCGATTTCTTTTATTACAGGGATAAGTTTATGCCTGATCTTATTTCTTAAATATTTATCAGATAAATTAGATTTATCTTCTCTAAACTTAATTTTGTTTTCTTTTTTGAAAACTTCAATTTCATCTCTACCGGCAAATAATAGTGGTCGAATTAAATTTCCTTGTTTGGGCAAAATACCGTGAAGTCCGCTGATACCGGTTCCCCGAATTAAATTAATAAAAAACGTTTCAATAGAATCGTCGCGATGGTGTGCAGTAGCAGTATATTTATAATCTTCTTTTTCTAATAATTCTGTAAACCAGTAATACCTCAACTCACGAGCAGCCATCTGTATTGAGATTTTATTTTCATCAGAATATTTATAAGTATCAAATCTCTTAATAAAAAACGGAACTTTAAATTTTGTGGCAAGATTTTTTACAAACTTTTCATCCTTATCAGAATCCTTTCCACGCAATTTAAAATTACAATGTGCAATTCCAAAATCATATTCGGCAAGAAAAAAAAGTTCAGCCATTACAACCGAATCAATACCACCGCTGACTGCAAGAAGAATTTTATCATCTTCCGAAAATAACTTTTCCTTTTTACAATATTTGATAAATTCGTTTAACATAAGGAACTTCTTGATAAAGAGTAATACTCCAATATTCCATTACTTCATTACTCCGGCTTATAATATTTTAAATATCTGATAAATAATTTATATCTCCCAAATATTTCCGCTGGTAAGCAAGTCATCAACAGTTTTAAGTGGTGATGTTTCTTTACTAACTTTAATTATTTCGTCAAGAGAGTCATTATAAGTATCCTGTTTTACCGATCTGATAACACCCATTGCCATAGGGGAAAATGGTGGTGTCATCCTGGCAAGCATATTATGAACTCCGGGATCTTCCGAATACTGATTGTGAATTAAAAGATTATCTTCGGTAATTCCATTCTCACCAATTTTCACAACTTCAAGTTTTGTTCCTTTACAAACAAGTCCTTTATCTTTATTTTTTCCAAAGATCATTGGTTTACCATGCTCAAGATGTATTTGATTATCATCTTTAGTTTCCCGCGAAGTAATAAGCTCATGAGTATTATTATTAAAAATAACACAATTCTGAAGTATTTCAACTATTGAAGTTCCGTTATGTTTAGCAGCTTCAAGCATAATTTTCACCATCATTTTTGGATTTTTATCAACAGCTCTGGCAAAAAAACTACCTTGCGCCCCAATTACTAATTCGCCGGTATTAAATGGATTTTCAAAAGTACCGTCAGGTGAGGTTTTGGTTATTATCCCTTTCGGGGAAGTTGGTGAATATTGTCCTTTTGTCAAACCATAAATTCTGTTATTAAACAAAAGAATATTCAAATCAATATTTCTTCTGACAACATGAATAAAATGATTTCCTCCAATAGCCATTGAATCGCCATCGCCTGTGATAACCCAAACACTGAGGTCGGGATTTGCAATCTTAACTCCGGATGCTATTGCTGTTGCTCTACCATGAATCCCATGAATTCCATAAGTATTCATATAATAAGGGAATCGCGATGAGCAACCAATACCGGATACTACAACAAAATCTTCTTTACGGATACCAAGTTGGGGAAAAACTTTTTCGACAGAAGATAAAATAGCATGGTCGCCACAACCGGGGCACCATTTTACCATTTGGTCGCTTTTAAAATCTTCCATAGATAATTGTGGAATCTCTTTTAATGCTTTTTCTTCCATTTTATTTATTGTTTTTCTCTATGATTGTTTTAAACTTTTCTTCGAGTTCTGCGACCATAAATGGCAAACCTTGAATTTTATTAAACCGCTCGTAAGTATAATGTGGGAATTTTGATTTTAAATAATGGACAAACTGCCCGTTATTCAATTCACATACAACAATATGTTTGTATCTGCTAAGCACATCACCTGTATTTTTGGGAAGAGGATTGATATATTTAAAATGTGCAAGATTGACATCCATTCCTTTTTTTCTTAATTGTTCAACTGCTGTAAGCATAACACCATAAGTACCACCCCAACTAACAACCAGTAAATCCCCTGAATCATCACCAATCACTTTTTGTTCAGCAATATAATTTGCAACACGTTCTACTTTTTCATCCCTTAGTTCAACCATTAGTTGATGATTTTTAGGACTTTGAGAGACATTACCTGTAATATTTTCTTTTTCAAGACCTCCTAATCTGTGTCGTAAACCTTCGGTACCAGGAAGTGCCCATGGACGACTTAGTTTATTTTCATCTCTTTTGTACGGTTGGTAATCCGGGTCATTTGCTTTAACAATAGGTGGATTTATCTTATCTAAACTTGCAACTTTCGGTATCCTGAAAATTTCTGATCCGTTTGCTATTGATCCATCAGTAAGAAGAATAACCGGAGTCATGTGTTCGACAGCCAGTTTTGAGGCTTCAAACGCTGAGTAGAAACAATCTGAAGGACTGCTTGCAGCCATGACAATACAAGGGCTCTCACCACTTCTGCCATATAATGCTTGCATAAGGTCTGATTGTTCCGATTTTGTAGGCATTCCTGTTGAAGGTCCTCCACGCTGAACATTAACAACAACCAGAGGAAGTTCGGTCATAACAGCCAATCCAATAGCCTCACTTTTAAGTGAAAGACCAGGACCTGATGTTGAAGTTACTGCAAGTGAACCTGTATAACTTGCGCCAATAGTAGAACAAACACCTGCTATTTCATCTTCAGCCTGAAATGCTTTTACCGAAAACTGTTTGTGTTTTGAAAGTTCCTGCAGAATTTCCGATGCAGGAGTAATTGGATACGAACCTAAGAATAATTGTCTGCCCGAGCGTTCTGCAGCAGCTATTAACCCCCATGCGGTTGCAATATTACCGGTAATATTCCGGTATAATCCCTTTTTAAGTAGAGCCGGTTTTACCTTGTAAGTAGGATTTATTGCCTCAACATTTTCAGCATATAAATAACCTGCTTTCAACACTCTTTTATTTGCCTCTATAATTAAAGGTTTTGACTTGAATTTTTCCTCAAAAAATTCGTTAACTGAATCTAATTCACGGTTAAATAAATACAGCACAACCCCGAGAGCAAACATATTTTTACTTTTCAGGGCAACCTTATTACTTATGTCAAGGTCTTTTACTGCTTCAATTGTGATTTTCGAAATTGGTGGATTTACAATAGTGTATCCTGTTAAAGAGTTATCCTCAAGCGGATTTGTATCATATCCTGCTTTTTCAATTCCTTTATCAACAAAAGTAGTACTGTCAACTATAATTATTCCGTTAGACTTTGTCCAGATCAAATTTGCTTTTAAGGAAGCAGGATTCATTGCAATTAATACATCAGCTTTATCACCTGAAGTATGAATATCTGTATGTCCAAAATGTACTTGAAATCCTGAAACACCGGCAATAGTTCCCTGCGGAGCTCTAATCTCGGATGGATAATCCGGGAAAGTTGCAAAATCATTCCCTGCAAAAGCAGTTGAATCTGAAAAAAGTGAGCCGATTAATTGCATTCCGTCTCCAGAATCACCGGCAAATCTTACCACAACATCTTCTCGTTCTTTTACGAGCTTGTTTTTAGCCATGTGAAATTTAAATTATAAATATCGCTGCAAAGTTACACGATTTATTTCTTTTAGAAACAAGAAAAAATGTACTTTTTTTTTAATTATTTTCCGAATTATTATCTCTCAAATTATTAATCAAAAAAAAACAAAATATTTTTCTTAATTCTTAATAATAATTATATTTGCAAAATATTTAATTTTAATAAATTTATTAACAAAAAATTAATTTACTATGGCTTATAAAATTAACGATGATTGTACTGCTTGTGGTACATGTATTGATGAATGTCCTGTTGAGGCTATTTCCGAAGGTGATATTTATGTTATTGATCCAGAACTTTGCACCGACTGTGGAGCTTGTGCAGATGTTTGTCCGGTAGAAGCAATTCATCCTGAATAGTACATTATTAACTTATAGTTTAAATAAAAACTTTGTAAAAGTCCATCCTAATTAATAAGATGGACTTTTTTTGTTCTATGTTGTTTGTTGTGGGTTTTTGTTTTTGGCTGTTGGCTTTTGGCTGTCCTCAGTTTGCTAACTGCCAACGACTGAAAGAAATCCGTATGGAAAAAAACACGAATATTAGAAATAAGATATTAATTTTGAAAAAACTTTTATCAAAGAAACAATGAAACGTAAAGTTGACTTTCTAATAATAGGATCAGGAATTGCAGGATTAACTTATGCCATTAAGGTTGCTGATAAAGGCAAGGTATTGATTGTAACAAAATCAAAAATTGATGAAACAGCCACAAGTTATGCACAGGGAGGAATAGCTGCAGTAATGTACACTCCTGATACTTACGAAAAACATATTAGAGATACTTTAAAAGCCGGTGATGAACTTAATAACGAAAAAATTGTAAGATTAACAATTACCGAATCAACCGAAAGAATAAAAGAACTTATAAAATGGGGAACAGAATTCGATAAAAAAAAATCGGGAAAATATGATCTTGCCAAAGAAGGAGGTCATTCTGAATACAGGGTTCTTCATCATAAAGACAGTACCGGTCATGAAATTCAAAGAGCATTGATAAGTCAGGCAAAAAAACACAAGAATATTGAAATTCTCGAAGATCATTTTACAATTGATATTATCACACAACACCATCTTGGCAAAAAGATAAATAAAAAATCGGCTGATATTCAATGTTTTGGTGCGTACATTTTAAATCCACAAAAAAATAAAATTTATACTATTCTGGCAAAAACTACTTTAATTGCAACCGGTGGAGCAGGAAATATATATAGTACAACAACAAATCCGGTTATTGCAACCGGAGATGGAATTGCAATGGTTTATCGTGCAAAAGGTAAAATTGACAATATGGAATTTATGCAATTCCACCCAACTTCACTTTACAATCCTGATGAAAAACCATCTTTCTTAATAACCGAAGCTCTCAGAGGTTTTGGAGCAATATTGAAAACTACAGACGGAAAAGAATTTATGCAGAAATATGATGAAAGAGGCTCTCTTGCTTCCCGCGATATTGTTGCCCGTGCCATTGACTCAGAAATGAAAATAAGTGGCGAGGAACACGTTCATCTTGACTGCACGCATATTAACAGTAATAAACTTATTGAACATTTTCCGAAAATTTACGCAAAATGCCTGAGTATTGGAATCGACATCACTAAAGAAAAAATTCCTGTAGTTCCTGCTGCACATTACAGTTGTGGAGGTGTTGTTGTAGATGAATTCGGAAAAACTTCTATTAAAAATTTATATGCTTCCGGCGAATGCTCTTCAACAGGATTGCATGGAGCTAACCGCCTTGCTTCAAATTCATTATTAGAAGCAGCAGTATTCTCTCACAGGGCAAGTATTGACGCTAAACAAATCATTGATTCTATTGAATTTTGTGATGAAATTCCTGATTGGGATGCTTCGGGAACTGTGCTGAACGAAGAAATGATACTTATTACTCAAACAACTAAAGAGCTTCAATCAATCATGAGTAATTATGTTGGGATTGTTCGCTCTAATCTTCGTTTAAAACGAGCTTTGGATCGATTAGAAATTATTTATCAGGAAACTGAAGAACTTTATGAAAAATCAATTTTAACTGTAAAAATTTGCGAACTCAGAAATCTCATCAACGTTGCTTACCTGATAATTAAAATGGCAATGAAAAGAAAAGAAAGTCGCGGTTTGCATTATTCGATTGATTATCCTAAAATAAAGATGAAAAATAAATTCAACAAATAACCTTTAACTTGAAACTATTCAGTTTTGGGTTTCGGGTTTCGGGTTTTCGAGCATCCAATAATAAGTATCAAGAATTCTTAAACACGAAAAAACCGGCAACATCAAATATGAAGCCGGTTTTTTTAGTTTATTTGAAATTTAAATTCCTAATTTCTTTTTTACCAGGGGCATAATATTATCGCCTTTTTCGTAAAACAATAAAGC
>DAOVNY010000115.1 GCA_030630005.1 Bacteroidales bacterium
CATACTTATGGTTTTGTAAATACTGCTTATCCTTGTATTAACGATCATCAGCTTGCTGTTGGCGAATCTACTTTTGGAGGAAGAGAAATATTGTTTTCCGAAAATGGTTTGATCGACTGTCAGGCACTTGTTCAACTTATGCTGGAACGAAATACTACCGCAAGGGATGCAATAAAAATGGCTGGTGAATTAACAAAAAAATACGGATATATTGATGTTGGAGAATGTCTTACCATAGCCGATAAAAATGAGGTCTGGCACTTTGAAATATTAGGTCCGGGAAAAGGTAAAGTTGGCTCTATCTGGGCAGCTCAGCGTGTTCCTGATGATCATATTGGTGTAAATGCCAATGCAAGCACAATTAAAGAAATAGACCTTAATGATCCTGACTTTTTTATGGCATCAGAAAATGTTTATCAGGTAGCAAAAGACAGTGGCTGGTGGGATCCTTCAAAAGAAGAATTCAGATTTTGTTATGCTTATGCTCCTCACAGCAGAACATCTATCGCTGCACGAAGAAGAGAATGGCGTGTATTTGATCTTGTTGCTCCATCGCTTAATCTCGATCCTAATGCCGAAAATTATCCTTTCTCGGTTAAACCGGATGAAAAAGTAACTCTTGCACAAATCGCAAATATTTTTAAAGATTATTACGAAGGAACTCCTTTTAATTTTGTTAAAGATATTACCACTACAGATAAGGACGGAAAAACAATTATTTCTCCACTTGCCAATCCTTTTATGCCTTACGACATGAATAAGGTTTTTAAGATAAACGGCGGCTGGGGATGGCGTGGAGAACGGACTATTGCACGTTGGTACACAATGTATGCAACGATAATTCAATGTCGCGATTGGCTGCCTGACGAAATTGGTGGTGTTGCATGGATTGCAATGGATAATGTAGCTTCTTCCATTTATGTTCCTGTTTATTGCAGTGTTACCGATCTTCCGGAAGCATATAAAACACCCGGGCGTACAATAGGATTTACCAGAGAATCTGCATGGTGGGCATTTAACCGTCTTGGAACTTTAACAGCCCAGCGATGGGGAGATATGCGCAAAGACCTTGACGCTGTCTGGATTCCTATGCAAAATGATTTTTTCGTAAATCAAAAACTTATCGAAGCCGAAGCTTTAGAACTTTATGACAAAAACCCAAGAAAAACAGTAAAATATCTTACAAAATATACTGATGAATCCGGCAATAAAGTTGCAAACAAAGCATGGGAATTGGGTGACTGGTTGTGGACTACTTATGATGAGAAGTTTTGAATTTTGTTTTTTGCTAACACACAAATTCAACCTGAAAAACCCAAAAGAGCTTAATCTTTTCCTACGTACTGAAAAAATATTGAATCCTGAAATTATAATAACTGTAAGTTATACTTAAAATAGCAAAAAGTAAAAAAATTAATCTACAAGGGAAAGAAGAAGCCTTTTGTAATACAAATTTTAAATAATAATTATGAAAAGTGTAAATGTAAAAGAACAGGCTGTTTCAATAATAAGGGTGAATAATGAAGATTATATCAGCATTACAGATATAGCACGATTCAAAAACCGAAAAGACCCCAAAGATGTTGTAAAGAATTGGTTTAGAAACAGAAATACTATTGAGTTTCTTGGTCTTTGGGAAAAGATTAACAACCCTGATTTTAAAGGGGTCGAATTCGACCCCCTTTTATTTGAATCAGGAAGTAATAGTTTTACACTTTCGCCTTCAAAATGGATTGAAACTACAAATGCTATTGGTGTTCGCAACAAACTTGGAAGAGGTGGTGGAACTTATGCCCAAAAAGATATTGCTTTTGAATTTGCATCGTGGATAAGTGCAGAGTTTAAGCTTTATTTAATAAAGGAGTTTCAACGACTTAAAGAAGATGAAAATGATAGATTGAAACTCGAATGGAATTTTCAACGAACACTTGCAAAGGTTAATTATCATATTCATACCGATGCAATTAAAGAAAATTTAATCCCTGAGATACTCAATAAAAAACAAATTTCATTTATCTATGCCAACGAAGCAGATGTACTGAACCTTGCTTTATTTGGCAAAACTGCTAAACAATGGCGTGATGAAAACCCTGACGAAAAAGGAAATATCAGAGACTTTGCAAGCATTGAACAATTAGTAGTTTTATCGAATATGGAAAGCATCAATGCAATGCTAATACAACAGGATATTCCACAATCAGAAAGATTACAGCAACTTAACCAACTGGCAATAACCCAAATGAAATCACTACTTAAACATAATGACAGGCTTAAGAAGTTAAAATAATGAAAAAAAAAAGACCTAAAACATATATTGTAGCAAGATTACAATTTTAGCGAAAATTGGAAATCAATATTTAATTTGATTTTTGTTTTTGGGGTTATAACTGACACTTATTTGATTTTTTTGTTCATTGTTTTCTGAAAAATATTTGTTTTTAAAATTTATTTAATTTACATTTGACACTTAATGTGAAGTTGAATAATTTCAGATAATTAATTGCAAACTATTTTATTGGTTTTTAAGAGAAAAAAAACTTCATTTTACTGCATTATTACTACTGCAATTTATACTGATCTGTGAAAATGATATTTTGAGTTTTTTAGTAAAACAAAAAGGTAAGTTTATTCACCCATATTAAACTAATAAGCGTATCTTCTTGAGTGGATAATAATTAAAAATAAACGTAATAAGTAACTATGCTCTTATGTTAGACAACATAAAATACAGATAATCTAGTAATAATTTAAAAGTAAATAAAATGAAAAAAACTTTAATTGGACTTGCGATTTGTTCTATCGCAGTAAGTTGTACAACTCATCAGAAAGTGGTACAGGTTAAACCACAAATACAAAAAGTGGAAAAAGAAGAACAGACTCTAAAAAGAAAAGTTGCTATTGCTCGCTTTTCCAACGAAACACAATATGCTAAGGGGATATTCTATGATAAAGATAATGATCCAATAGGCAAACAGGCTGTTGATATCTTATCTACAAAACTTGCTTCAACCAATAAATTTATTTTGTTGGAGCGTCAAGACATGGATAAAATTTTAGAAGAGATAAAACTTGCAGGAAATGAAGGATATCAAAAAGTTGGTGCAGACTATTTAATAATTGGCTCTGTGACAGAGTTTGGACGAAAGAATGTAGGTGATGTAAATGCTTTTTCGAGGAGTAAAACACAAATAGTACAGGCAGGCGTAAGTATCCGTTTAATTGATGTTTCAACTGGACAAATTATTTATTCAGAGGAGGCTAAAGGGGAAGCTGAAACTACAAATAAAACAGTTATGGGTTTAGGAGAAAGAACTGATTATGATGCAACTCTCAGTGATAAAGCGATTTCAGCCGCAATATCAAAATTAGTTGAAAATATTATTAATAATTGTATGAACAGACCTTGGAAATCATATTTTTTGACTTACAATGAAGATGGAATCTTAATTTCTGGAGGTAAAAGTCAAGGATTAAAAGTAGGTGATAAATTTGAAGTTTTTGAAAAAGGAAAAAGTGTAAAAAATCCTCAAACAGGCATGATGATGGAATTACCTGGTAAATTTGTTGGTATAATTAAAATTGATTTTACAGGAGGAGATAACCCACAAAATGAATTTTCAATGATCTCATTTACAGAGGGTAGTATTGATAAACGAAATCTTAATAACTATTATATAAAGGAGGTAAAATAATGAAAAAAATAATTTTTGTTTTAACAATTGGTTTGATAATTCTTACTGGTTGTACAGGTGTAAAAACATTATCTACTGGTTTAGAAAACGAATCCTATTTGGAGTTTTTAGGCAAACCAAGTGATTACAATGGTGGTGTTGATGTTAATCTTGATGATAAAAAAACTTTTAAAGCAGAGGTAAAGAAAGACCATGCAAATCGACCTAAAGGTAAAGTTTATGCAATATCAACAGGAACACACACTATTACAGTGTCCTATAATAATAATGTGATTTTTAAGAAAAAAATATTTGTATCAGCTCAAGAAACTAAAAAAATAATATTACCATGAAGAAAATATTAGTCATTTCATTTTTATTTTTTATGCTTGCTTCATGTACGACACAAAAACCATTATATACGTGGGGCAAATATGAAATAACAAGTTATAATTATTTGAAAAAAACTGATGAGAAATCTATTCAACAATTGATAGAAAACTATCAGGAGATAATTGAAAAACAAAAAGGAACCAGAGATGTTATCCCGCCAGGTGTGTGTGCTGATTATGGTTTTTTGTTGCTTCAAAAAGGTAAAACTAAAGAAGGTAAAGAAATGTTAATGAAAGAAATTGTTCTTTACCCTGAGTCCAAAATATTTATTAACAGAATCTTAAAAATAATAGAAGAATGAAAAAAATAATTTATACTATTGGAATAATTGTAGTTCTTGTTTCGAGTTGTACTACAACAACTAAAATTCCAAAATCCACAGCATATAAAGGGATGTATGACGAGAAACCCCTTTCAGTTTTATTGATGTCTCCTATTAATAAAAGCACTAATATTGAAGCAAAAGAATATTTTCACTCAACATTGAATATTCCAATAGCAAATGCTGGTTTTTATGTAATCCCTCCGTTTTTATCAATGGAAATTCTAAAAAAAGAAAGTGCTTATGATGCTGAATTATTTTTAAATTCTCCATTATCAAAGTTTCGTGAGGTTTTCGGTGCTGATATTGTTGTGTTTACTATTATACATAAATGGGATAAATCTGGACTTGCTGCTACTGTTAAAGTAGAAGTTGAATACATTATTAAATCAGCAAAAACTAATGAAATTCTTTATACTAGAAAGGGAGATATAACTTACGATGCTTCTGTATCTACAGGGGTTGGTGGTGCGTGGGGCGCTCTTGCTAATTTAGCAGCTTCTGCAATAAATACAGCTGCCACAAAATATGTTGACGTTGCACGTGCTTGTAATGCTTATACCTTTAAAGACTTGCCAGCTGGTAAGTATAGTCCTAATTACAACAATGATGGCGATCAAATGTCAGGTAAAAAGAACTATAAAGTGAGATTAAATAAAAATTATAGATAGTCAGTGAATTACGTTGCCTAATCGAATAGGCAGCTAACAGTCAATAGACCACCAGTGTACCTTTCACACCATCCGCCTCAAGCGGACAGTTCATCAGACAAAAGAAATTTTGAGTTGTATCTCATTCGACACAGTTCAGTGAGATTTTAGAAATTGCTCTGAGAAAGATTTCAGCAATAATAAAAATCAGGTTTTTTTTGTGAAAAGGATTTTTAAATGACTAAGATTGAGAAAAATATAAATGTGGATTTTTACAACAAAGTAATTCAATTACTAAATGCTGCCCGGAAATCAGTAATTCAGTCCGTGAATAAAACAATGGTTTATACCTATTTTGAAATAGGTAAAATTATTATTGAAGAAGAACAAAAAGGAAAAACAAGAGCCGCATACGGAAAAAAGATACTTAAAGGACTTTCCGAAAGATTAAGTAAAGAATTTGGTCGTGGTTTTTCAGTTGATAATTTAGAAAATATGAGAAAGTTTTATTTGACTTACTCAATTACCGAAAAAACGTCTCGGAATTCTAACAATGAAAAATCCGAGACACTGTTTCGGATTTCTGATAACATTGATTTTCAATTAAGCTGGTCTCATTTTCTCTTTTTAATTAGAATAGACAATCCTGACGAAAGAAAATTTTATGAGATAGAAGCAATAAATAACAATTGGAGTTTGAGAGAATTGCGACGACAATTTGACACTTCACTATATGAACGTCTTGCATTAAGTCGGAATAAAAAAGCTATAAAAGAACTTTCAGAAAGAGGCCAAATAATTGAAAAAGCAAAAGATAGCTTGAAAGACCCGTATATCCTTGAATTTGTTGGATTACCAGAAAATAAAAAATATTCAGAAAGCGAATTAGAGCAGGAAATAATTGATAAATTAGAACATTTCTTACTTGAACTGGGAAAAGGATTTACATTTGTTGGAAGGCAGGTAAGGTTTACATTTGACGAAGAACATTTTAGAGTTGATTTAGTGTTTTATAATCGACTTTTACAATGCTTTGTTGTTATTGACTTGAAAATTGGAAAATTAACACATCAAGATTTAGGACAAATGCAGATGTATGTTAATTATTATGACAGATTTGTTAAACTTGATAGTGAAAATAAAACAATTGGGATAATTTTATGTAAAGACAAAAAGGATACTTTGATAGAAATAACTTTACCAGAAAATAATGAACAAATTTTTGCAAAAAAATATCAGACGGTTTTACCAAGCAAGAAAGAACTGAAACAATTGATTGAAAACAAAGAAGATGAATAAACAACAAACCGCTAATCGAATAGGTGGCTGACAATCGAATGACCACCAGTGCGCCTCTCACACCATCCGCCTCAGGCGGACGGTTCATCAGACAAAAGAAATTTCGAGTTGTGTTACATTTGGCACTAACCAGCGAGATTTAAGAAATTGCTGTTTGCAATATTCTTTTAATGCTATTGATAAATATTGCTACGCAGAATACAATAACCCAAGAAAAATGGGTAAGTAATTAAACGAATTAGGACTAAAATGAAAATCCAATATTGCTCGGACTTACATCTGGAATTCCCCGAAAACAAAGAGTTCCTGAAATCAAATCCTTTACAGATAAAAGGAGATATTTTAGTGTTGGCAGGCGATATTATACCTTTTGTGGTGATGAAGAAGCACAATGATTTTTTCGATTACATTTCCGATAATTTCGAATACACTTATTGGGTACCGGGAAACCATGAATATTACCGTTCTGACATAACTGATAAAAGCGGAACTTTGAATGAAAAAATCAAAAGTAACGTTTTTCTAATTAATAACACTTCACTTATTTACAACAATATAAAATTTATTTTTTCTACTCTTTGGACAAAAATAAGATCGGCTTACCAATGGCAAATAGAAAGAGGGATAAGCGATTTCCATGTTATCAAATACAAGGGGTATCGTTTTTCTGCAGAAAAGTTTAACCGGTTACATGAAGAAAGCCTGAAGTTTATTAATCAGGAGTTAAACAGAGAAAAATTTAACAAAACAGTAATGGTTACTCATCATGTCCCTACTTTTTTAAATTATCCCGAAAAATATAAAGGAGATGTTTTAAATGATGCTTTTGCCGTAGAGCTATACGATCTTATCGAAAAATCAAATATCAATTATTGGATATTCGGACATCACCACAGTAATATATCTGATTTTAAGATTGGCAAAACAAAGCTAATTACCAATCAATTGGGATATGTGAAATATGGCGAGCATAAATTATTTAAGAAAAATAAATTGTTTATATTGTGATTATAAATATAATAAACGTATTTTTGCACGATAAACCCCCTTTGTTTATTGTGCGCATTCACGTTTATTAACAGAAAAATATGGAAAATTTAAATCAGTACATAAAGCAAACCTTTGGTACGGACATTTTGATAAAAACAATCCCAAAAGAACATTTGGGAGGATTGCCTTTATACATCGGTGAGACCTATAAACTTTATGAGGCTACATTATTTAATCAGGAATTACTGTTGATTGAAACCCGATATCCGGATGATTTTAGTATAGCGCGGACTGAAAAGCATTTTGTCTTACTAAAAAATCTCTTATCTAAAAAAGTGATTTTAGTAA
>DAOVNY010000144.1 GCA_030630005.1 Bacteroidales bacterium
AATGAGTTGCAAGATCAAATCCGGTAAGTTTAAAAGTACCCGAATTCATAATCGTCAATATCTTATCATCGCTTTTAAAAGCTCCGAGATATTTACCACGCTCATCAGTATTCAACCTTTTAACTATATCATCATACCAAATATCTATTGCACCGAGAGTGGAAACACCTTCCTCTTTCTTAACAATATTTTTAACAGAATGCCGGGTAATAATATTTCCTTTTGAATTACGCCCTTTAATAACAAGGTCTCTAAAATCAAATTCAAAATTCAGTTTTTTCAATCTTGATTTTGGTCTCAGATATACTTTAATTACTTCCGCCTCTCCATTAGGATTAACTGTAAAATAAAGCACTTTAGTACCTTCCGTTCCAATTGTAAGAACATATTCCTTATCACGAGTAATCGAAGTAACAGAAAAACGTTTTACATAGGTCTTTCCTCTTCTGCCATCACGATAGATCATATTATAAATAGTGCGATCATCATTTTTATTAAAAACATCAATATGTATCACACCTTTTCCAATAAAAGCTTTGTCAACGACTTTTGTAACCATAAAAGTACCATCCTGCCTAAAAACGATAACATCATCAATATCAGAGCAATCGCAAACAAATTTATCTTTTCGGAGTGAAGTTCCTGCAAATCCTTCTTCGATATTTACATAAAGTTTCTGAGATGCAGCAGCAACCATTGAGGCTTGTATTGTGTCGAAATTCCTGATTTCGGTTTTTCGCTCGCGACCTTTTCCGTATTTTTTCTTTATCTGCCTGAAATAAGTAATGGCAAAGTCTATCAGATGTTCAAGATGATTTTTCACCTCTTCCATTTCAGCTTCAATACCTTTAATAATTTCATCGGCTTTAAGCGAATTATATTTCGAAATACGCTTGATTTTTATTTCCGTCAAGCGGATGATATCGTCTTCGGTAACTTCTCTGAGGAGTTTCTTTTTGAATGGTTCAAGACCATTATCAATTGCCTTGATAACCGCCTCCCAAGTTCTGCAATTTTCAATATCGCGATAAATTTTTTCTTCAATAAAAATTTTCTCTAATGAAGAAAAGTGCCATTGTTCTTTTAGTTCGGCAAATCTGATCTCTAATTCCCTTTTCAGAAGGAAAACTGTTTTATCAGTAGATATTTTTAATATATTATTTACATCAATAAACTTTGGAGTACCATTTTGGATAATACATGAATTGGGCGAAATTGGAATCTCACAATTTGTAAAAGCATAAAGTGCATCAATGGTTTGATCGGGTGAAACTCCGGGTGAAAGATAAATAAGTATTTCGACATTTTCGGCAGTATTATCATCAATTTTCCTGATCTTGATTTTACCTTTATCATTAGCTGAAATAACAGAATCAATCAAACTCGAAGTTGTTGTTCCAAAAGGTATTTCATTAATCACGAGAGTTTTTTTGTCTTGCTGCGATATTTTTGCTCTCAGTCTTACTTTTCCACCACGCAATCCTTTGTTATATTTCGAAAAATCGGCAAGTCCGCCATTCTGAAAATCAGGAAATATCTCAAATTCTTTTTCCTGCAATATTTTTATGGAAGCATCAATAAGCTCATTAAAATTATGTGGTAATATTTTAGAAGCCAGTCCGACAGCAATACCTTCAACACCTTGTGCCAGCAATAAAGGAAATTTAACAGGCAATGCAACAGGTTCTCTGTTTCTTCCATCATAAGAAGATTTCCATTCGGTAGTTTTTGGATTAAAAAGAACTTCGAGGGCGAATTTTGATAAACGTGCTTCGATATATCTTGGTGCAGCAGCCCGGTCTCCGGTTGCAATATTTCCCCAATTACCTTGTGTATCAACAAGCATATCTTTTTGTCCAATGTGCACAAGAGCATCACCGATAGAAGCATCACCATGAGGGTGATATTTCATGGTATGACCAATAATGTTGGCAACCTTATTAAACCTGCCGTCATCAAGATCTTTCATTGCATGAAGTATCCTGCGGTGAACAGGTTTAAGTCCGTCATCAACATTAGGAACTGCTCTTTCAAGAATTACATACGAAGCATAATCCAAAAACCAGTTTTCGTACATACCGGAAATATGGATGGTTTTATAATCTTCAGAACTTTGTTCCGGTTCCTGATCTTTTAATTCATCATCTTCCCTATTTAATTTCTCGTCCATTTCTACTATTTATATTCTTGCAGTTAATATATTTTCAGTTATTTACATTTTAAAATTGGAAATTGGAAACTTGAAATTGGAAATTCGGAAAATGCCAAATTTCTAATTTCCAATTTCTAATTTCATTATATAATCACTACCTCCAAAACCTTAAAATCAATACTTCTCCAGCCAGAAAAATCAGCGCTAAAATAATAAAATACTTCCAAAGTTGCACACCTCTTTCAAATTCATCTAACACTTGTTCAATGTTTTTATCACCCAACTCAATCAATGTAAAACTGTTAAGTCCATTTGTTTTTATTATTTCTTTCACCTTTTCGGGAAGGTAATTTTTGAGCATTGATTCTCTTCTGTCATAATTAAACGAAATTCCACTGATTGTATTACCGTTATTAACAATATTATAATTTCCGGCTTCCTTGATTTGACCAAAAAGTTCCAGAATAACATTTGAATTTACATTTTTCTGTCCGGGGATTACCTCAAAATCAGAGTCATCTTTTTTTATTCTAAAAACATTATCTCCGCTGAGTCTTGCCTTTTTAAGAACAATATTTTCTTCATCACCAATAGTGAAATACAATTTGTTTTCGCTTTTGCTGAGCAATGCAATTTTATATAAAACCGGAACAAAAAGAGCATGTTTCTGAAAATTACTAAACCGCGAATTTAAAGCAACCGACAACAAATATATTCTGCCGTTTTTATATTTCCCGGCTTCCAGAAACGAATTTCCATTTTGAATATTCATTACCGATTCAAAAATAGTTTTGCTTAACTTACTGATCCTAAAATGCTGCCTGATAACAGGAAGGTCAATATTCTCTGGTATTTCTTCAAAAACATCCGCAAATATTTCATGATCAATATTCAAATCATCAACCTTCATATTAAATGTATCTTTTTCGATAAAATAATTTGACTTTACAGATGTGAGGAAATCTTTATATGAAACAAAATCGGGATTGGAAAAAGGAATTACTAAAACCGATCCGCCCTCAGAAATAAATCGTTTTATCTCTCGACCAAGTCCTGAAGATATTTCATTAAGCTCATTTAAAATAATTAATTGATAATTATTCAGAGATGAATAATCCAGGTTTTTAACCCTGACATTTTCAAATACAAAAGCCGAATCGTTATCGAATAAAGAATTAAGATAAATATTTTCTTCCTTTGAATTGATACTCAACACAGGCACCGAAGCTGAAACATTAAACGAAAAGTAAAATTTATCATCATAAATAACAGGATAATCGGTAATTTCCAACATTGCATTCCGAATTCCTGTTTCATAATTAGTGAAAGGCAGACTCAGATTTGTTTCAGAATTTGCCAAAATATCAATACTTGCAAGTGCTTTTTGATTGCCGTTGATCATCAATTTTAACGGGATTTTTTCATAATCAACATCCGAAATATTTTTCACTCTCACCATAAGTTCCGAATGTTGATTTGCCTGAATTATCGGAGATTTAAACCAACAGCTATCAATAAAAACATTTCCCTGATCGTTTGAAAGAACCGGAATAATATAATTTACAATATTTGTATCCTCAGTAATTTTATCAAAATTTGAAGTAGATTTTTGAAGATCGGAGATGAGATATGAAATTTTATTTCCCGACTTTTTTTCTGATAAAAAATCGTTCTGAAATTTAATAATACCGGAAATATTTTTAACAGAAGGGGACAAATCAACTTCTTTCAGTAACTCCAAAAATTCATCACGATTAACAAATCGCTGATGTTTTGCTTCCAAATCATTTGTAAGCAACTGAAAAACATCAGATGAGCAGTAAGTTTTGGCAATTCCGGCAGCTTGCTTTTTTGCATCATCAATCAGATACCCCCCCCCTGTCCTGGCTTCAATGCTAAACGAATTGTCAACATAAATACTCACTGCATTATTTTTATGCTGTTTAATAATAGTATTTGAAAGAGGAATGTAAGGACGTGCAAAAGCAAAAACAAGAGCAATAATGGCAAGTATCCTCAGCAAAAGAATGATAAGATGTTTTAGCTGTGTGCGTTTTTTTGTTTGCTGTTTTATCTCTTTTATAAACCTTACATTTGTAAAATACACCTTTTTGTACTTCCTAAAATTAAACAAATGAATAATTACAGGAATACTCACGGCAAATAAAGCAAACAAAATCGAAGGACTTACAAATTCCATTAATAATCAAAATTAAAATTCAAGCAAAAATAGAAAAATGAATGCAGTTTGGAAAGTAGAATTTGAAGAAAAATTTATATCTTTACACAAACAACACTCAAATATTATTCACAAAAAAATAAAAAATCATGACACAACATTACATCAGCTGGTGGAATCTGGAGAATCTTTTCGACATTAAAAACTCTACCAACCGCCCAAAGCATCTCGCCAAATCACTAAAACAAGAATTAAAAGGATGGAATAAAAATGTTCTTGAAAAAAAACTGACTAACTTAAGTTCGGTGATTTGCCAAATCAATAATGGTAAAGGACCCGATATTCTCGGAGTTTGTGAAGTGGAAAATAAAGCAGTTATCGAAAAACTTTTGGCAAAACTAAGTCCGCTAAATCGAAATTACAAAATCATTCATCAGGATACAAAAGACAAACGCGGAATTGATATTGCCTTTATTTATGATGCCGAAAAATATCAACAAGAAGGAAAAATATTCAGTTTGGAAATACTTAAACGAAGTGCCACAAGAGATATTTTACAAGCACAGTTTATCACAAATAAAGAGAACCGGCTGATCATTCTCGGAAATCACTGGCCATCACGTAGCGGAGGGCAATACAAATCAGAACCTTATCGAATGATAACAGGAGAAACACTAAGTTACTGGCTTGAAAGGATCATGGAAATTTATGATGACAAAGCTCCCGTAATTGTTATGGGAGATTTTAACGACGAACCTTTTAACCGATCACTCACAGAATATGCTCTGAGTACCGGCAGCCGGAAAAAAGTATCTTACGGGAAAAATCCGTATCTGTATAATCTCTGTTATGAAGTTATGGGTGAGCGAAAAGGAAGTTATGTTTTCGGTGGAAACCCTATAATGTTTGATCAGATTTTGCTTACAAAAGGTATAATACAAACAAAAGGCAAGTTTAAAATCAATAAAGATGCTTTTCGCATTGAAAGCTTCGACAATATGGTTGAAGGCAGATATAACACCCCTGTAAGATTTGGTCGCCCTTCAAAAAAAAGCAGCTATAATACTGATGGTTTCAGCGATCATTTGCCGGTTTCGGTACTTATTGAAGAAAAATAAAAAAAATCTCATACTTTACGCAAGAAATTAAAAATTCAGGTGTCATAATTCAAACTATTATGACTATGAAAAGATTTTTAATTACAGGACTATTTATTACATTTCTAATTGCAGCCAATGCACAAGTTCCGGGTGGACGAGGTCAAGGTGGAATGAAACCACAGGGAGAAGGAACAATTGAGGGAAAAGTAATTGATAAAAACACCGGAGATTTTGTTGAATACGCTAACATTGTACTACTAAAAATGCGCGATTCAAAAATGATTACAGGTACAGTATCCGATGAAAAAGGTGCTTTTAAATTATTTAAAGTTCCTTTTGGATTTTATAAAATGACTATTGACTTTATCGGGTACAATAAGATTACCATTGATAGCATAAAAGTTACTCTACGTAATCAGCCTGTTGTAATTCCTGATATTTATTTAAGACAGTCGATAAGCCAATTAGAAGGATACGAAGTTGTAGCCGATAAAGCTGCCTTTGAGTATAAAATTGATAAAAAAGTAGTGAATGTCAGTCAGGATATAAATGCTGCCGGAGGCACCGCTGCCGATGTATTGGAAAACATTCCTTCGGTTGAAGTTGATATTGAAGGTAATGTTACTTTGAGAGGAAGTGGAAATTTTACTGTATTAATAAACGGTCGTCCGAGTGTATTGGAAGGCAGCGATGCTTTACAACAACTTCCTTCGAGTAGCATCGAAAATATTGAAATAATTACTAATCCATCAGC